>DAOTYR010000496.1:0-35430 GCA_034434655.1 Chloroflexaceae bacterium | reverse complement strand
TTGCAGGTCTTGCTGATACGGTCACGGCACTTCGTCGCGGCTACGCCGCACCCCGACGGGATTCAACAAGGTTGTTCCTGGGAGGGCGCAGCCTTCCCACACCCTCCTACCGGGTGAGGGGTATGGGGAAACCTGGTTTCCCCATACTCCTGCTTGAGAGCCAGGCCCTCGCGCGGGCGGAGGCGTAGGGAACCCGGGTTCCCCACGCCCCTGCTCCAGCAGCCTATGTTCACGTGAGACGGTCATGCACATGGCGCACAACGCCGAGATGAACGTGACCTGGGATCGCGGGCGGAACGTCCGCGCCACGGCTCCGCGGGCACGGCGCCGGCCCCCTCCCAACCTCCCCCCGCTGGGGGGAGGAACCCGGTTCCCTCCTCCGGTGGGGGAGGGGGCGGTTCGGCATGAGACGGTAGCATACGGCATAGCCCTGCTGAAACCATGGCTTAGAACAGGGAACCCGGATTTGCCCATCGCCCTCCACCTGGCAGTGGGGCGCTCCGGCGCCATGCGTATCATCTCCCTGTAAGATACGGAACTGGTGTTTTCCGGTATGATCGCCACAGGCGGCGCGTGCCGCGCCGCCTTGTTGTGCGAGAGAGGGTATGGTGCAAGAGGAACTGGCCTATCGCATCCGCGGCGGCGAGCCTGTGGTAGGGCAAATTACGTGCCTGGGAGCCAAAAACTTTGCCACCAAGGCCATGGTGGCTGCGCTGCTTGGCGACTCGCCGTCCGAGTTGTTCAACTGCCCACCGATTGGCGACGTGGCGATTACCCGCGCCATGATCGAAGCCATCGGCGCCACGGTGCAGGCGGTGGAAGGATGGCTACGGATTGACCCGCGGGGCATCCACACCTCGCGCGTTCCTGTTCCGGACTCGGGCAGCAACCGGGTGCCGATCCTGCTGCTGGGCGCATTGCTCCACCGTTTCGAAGAGGTTGCCGTACCCGTCGTTGGCGGCTGCCGTATCGGGGAACGTCCGGTAGATTTCCACTTGATGGCGATCGAGCGCTTCGGCGGCGAGGTGAGCGCGACTGGCGAGGGCTACGTGGCCCGCCGGCGCGGGCGTCTGCAAGGGGCCGTGGTGGAACTGCCCTACCCCAGCGTCGGCGCCACCGAGACGTGTCTGTTCCTCAGCGTCCTGGCGCGGGGGCGCTCGGTGATCGCCAACGCGGCGATCGAGCCGGAAATCATCGAACTGATCACCATGCTGCGGGCGATGGGGGCGGTCATTTTCACCTCGGCGGGCCGCGAGATCCGCATCGAGGGCGTTGAGCGCCTTGGCGGCACGCGCATGCCCATCCTGGGCGACCGCATCGAGGCGGCCTCGTGGGCCTGTCTTGCGGGGGCTTCCGACGGCGACATTACGGTGCGGGGGATCAATCCGAACATTCTCGGCAATTTCCTGGCCCACTTCCAGCAGGTGGGGGGCGGGTTCGAACTGCTCGACGCCGAGACCGTGCGCTTCTTTCGCCGCGCGCGCCTCTCGCCCGCGGTGGTGGAGACCGATGTCTACCCGGGCTTTTCGACCGACTGGCAGCAACCCTTCGCGGTGATGCTCACCCAGGCCCACGGGATCTCGATTATCCACGAGACCGTCTACGAGAACCGCTTTGGCTACCTGAAGGCCCTGAACCAGCTCGGCGCCAACACTCAGTTAACCACCAGTTGCCTCGGGGGCCTGCCCTGCCGCTACCGCGATCGCAACCATGAGCACAGCGCCATTATCGTCGGGCCGACCCCGCTGCGCGCCGACGGCCATATCATCACCATTCCCGACCTGCGGGCCGGTCTGGCCTACATTATCGCCGCCGCCATCGCGCGGGGCGTCTCGATCATTCGCGGCATTCATCTGCTGGAGCGCGGCTATGGCGACGTGGTTCCCCGACTGTCGCAGATGAACCTGCGTATCGAGCGCGTGCCCGTCGCGACGGTGTTGTAGGTTGGAGGAGGATGGGAAACCGGGTTTCCCCATCCCCCTGTCGGTGGAAGGGTGTGGGGCGACCGGGTTTTTCCACGCCACCGCCTGAGGGAGTATGGGGCAACGGGGTTGCCCCCCGGCCCTGGCGGAGGGAATAGGGGGAAATCGGGTTTCCCCAGGCCCCTGCTCCAGAAAAGGTTCTTCCTGGGAGGGCTGCGCCCTCCCGGACCCTCCCACCGGGTGGGGGCTGGGGAAACCCGGTTTCCCCAGCCCCCTGCGTAAGGGCTGCGCCCCCAAACTCTCCTACGGGCGGGGGCGTGGGGAAACCCGGTTGCCCCACCCCCCTCGCCGAGGGACTATGTTCACGTGAGACGGTCATGCGCATGGCGCACCACGCCGCGATGCACATGACCTGGGAGCGCGGGCGTCCCGCCCTCGTCGCGGCTCCGCGGGCACGGTGACCGCCCCCCTCCCCGGCCCTCCCCCCGCTGGGGGTAGGGAGTCCGGCGCCTCCCCCTAGCGGGGGGAGGCTGGGAGGGGGGCTGAACCCTGCGCACGATGGTCACCTCAGCCGTCCATGCGGCTCCGCCGCACACCGACGGGATGAACATACTTCTTGGGAGGGCTTCGCCCTCCCAAACCCTCCTACCGGGTGGGGGGATGGGGAAACCCGGTTTCCCTATTTTCACGTTAGTTACTGGATGATAGGCTCTCCATATGCCAGGAGTAGGATGTGAACGCGCTTCCACTTAACGGCGGGGACCTCTTTGCGGCTGCCCTGCGCGCCCTGGATGTGGAGGTGCCGACGGGCATGCAACTGTGGACCGTGGAGGCGTTGCTCGCCGCGGCGCGGCCAGCCGGCCTACCCCCACCCGATGCCTCGCCGCGAGTGGCCTCGTATGCCGAAACGCAGGGCCTGGGGCCCTACGCGCCGCCCGCGGCGCCGTTCCCCCTGCTCGCCAGCGTACCCGCGCTGCTCGTGGGCGCCCCGGGCGCCGACTGGCCCGCCGTGGCGCGCCTGCTGCTCGTCCGCTATCCTGGCGCGCATCCCGCGCGCCTGGCGAGCCTCGATGCCACCGGCATCCCCCTGAGCCGCGATGAGCGCCCCCTCGCCCATGTCGCCGGCTGGCGCGCGCACCCCGCCGCGGCGCTGCATCTCTGGTATCTGCACCCTCTGCCCGCCAGCGACGACCTGCGGAGCGCCGAGGGGCTGCGCTGGGTGGTGGCGCGTCTGCTCGGCCCCGGCGGCTGCCCCTGGGACGTGCGGCAGACGCCCCGTTCGCTCCGCGCCGCCCTGCTGGAAGAGGTCCACGAAGTGCTCGAGGCCCTTGATAGCGGCGATATGGCCGCGTTGAGCGAGGAACTGGGCGATCTGCTGATCACCGTTTTCAGCCAGAGCGAGATGGCCCGGCAGGCGGGCCACTTCGCCCTCGAAGACGTGTTCGAGCAGGTGTCGCGCAAGCTGATCGGGCGCCATCCGCACGTCTTCGGCGCGCTGGCGGTCGAGGGCGAGGGCCAGGTGCTGCGCAACTGGGAACAGATCAAAGCCGCCGAGCACGCCCGCAGAGGGCGCGCCCGCGGGAGCATCCTCGATGGGGTGCCGCCGACCCTGCCCGCGCTGGCCATGGCCCAGAAACTCGGCAAGAAGGCCGCCCGCGCCGGCTTCAACTGGAACGACATTGCTCAGGTGTGGGCCAAGCTCCAGGAGGAACTGGACGAACTGGCGGAGGCCGCGTCCGTGGGTGACCCGGCCCATACCGCCGAGGAGCTGGGTGACACGCTCTTCGTGCTGACCCGCCTGGCCGACTGGCTGGGCCTCGACGCCGAGACGGCGCTGCGCGAGGCCAGCGCCAGGTTTCGCCGCCGTTTCAGCGTGGTTGAGGCCGCCGCCGCGCGCCAGGGGCGTTCGCTCGACGCCATGTCGCTCGACGAGTTGATGGCCCTGTGGGAGACCGCCAGGAAGGCATGACATGCCACCGCCGCTGGAGTTGTATCTCGACGACATCGTGCAGACCCGCAAGCCCCACCCTTGCGGTGGCGACACCTGGCGTATCGTGCGCCTGGGCGCCGAGATTGGCATCAGGTGTGAACGCTGCGGGCGGCGCGTGCTGTTGCCGCGGGCCGAGTTCGAGCGGCGCATCAAACGCTTCGTGGCGCGCGGCCCCGCCGGGCCAGCATGACCGTGTTTGAGCGACATCACCTATGTTACCGTCACGCCCGGCGGCTGATGGTCTTTGAAGCACTACCTTTCAGCGTATACGGCGCCGCAGCCCCCCTCCCAACCTTCCCCCGCTGGGAGGAGGAGTCGCACTCCCTCCCCCGGCGGGGGAGAGCTAGGGAGGGGGCCGTCACCCTGGGCGGGATGAGGGGAAACCTGGTTTCCCCTCATTTCTCTCCAGCCGTCCATGCGGCTCCGCCGCACACCGACGGGATGAACATCTTTCCTGGGAGGGCGTAGCCCTCCCAGACCCTCCCACCGGGTGGGGGGATGGGGAAACCCGGTTGCCCCATCCCCCTGCTGGGCGGGGGCGTGGGGAAACCCGGTTTCCCCACACCTCTAGCCTGGGGAAACGAGGGGCTGTGCAAGACATAACCTCACACCCCGGTCTGAGAAAGCCGTTGTCGCCGCTGGCGGAATGTACTATCATGCATATACAAGTATGAGCGACCGTTACCGAAAGCAATGCGCCTGGCAGGTGGCCGGCGGGTGGGCCGTGGCGCGGATCGTGGCGCTGCTGGTCGCGCTCCTGGCGCTGGTAGCCGTTGCGGGTCCGCCATGGGCCATGGCGGCCCAGGGGCGCGGCCCGATCTACACCCTGACCCTCGACGGCGTGGTAAGTCGCTACAGTGTCGGCTATCTGGAGCGGGCGCTCCGCGAGGCCGAAGCGGCCAATGCCGAGGCGCTGATCATTCAACTATCGGCCACCGGCGCCGTGCTGCGCGACGCGCGGGCGTTCGCGGACCAACTGGCGCGCGCCCGTGTCCCCGTGGTGGTCCATGTGGCGCCGCCGGGCACGCGGAGCGGCGCCGCGGGCGTGTGGCTGTTGGCGCCGGCGCACGTGGCGGCGATGGCGCCCAACACCAGTTTTGGCATTGTCGAGCCGCTGGTGCGGCCCGACCCGAACGCCAGCGATGCCACCCGCGAGTTGCTGTACACCGAGGCCATCGCCCAGCTCGGCGCCTGGAGCCGCGAGCGTGGGCGCAGTGACGCCTGGGTCGAACAGGCGGTTCGCGAGGGGATCGTGATCAATAATGAACAGGCGCTGGCCTCCACCCCCCCGGCGATCGACCTGGTCGCGCGCGATCTGAATGAACTGCTCACCACCCTGGAGGGGCGCGCGGTTACGCTGGAAGGCGGCGAGACACGGACGTTATCCGTCCTGGGGCGCGCGCCACAGCCGCTGGCGCCAACGGCGTGGGAACAACTGCTCTTGTTGCTGGCCACCCCCACCGTGGCCTTCTTGCTCCTGGTGCTGGCCGGCATCGCCATCTATGCCGAGTTCGTGACGCCGGGCGTGGGTGTGCTGGCGGGGTTGGGCATCGTGCTGCTGCTTGCCTCCGGGGTGGGCCTGATCGCCCTGCCGGTCCGCTGGCTGGCCGTGCTGGGGCTCGTGGTTGCGTTCGGGCTGATCGTGGCCGATTTGTATGCCCCGTCACATGGAGCGTTTACCTTGGTCGGCGCGGTAATCCTGGTGCTCAGCACCCTGAACCTGTTCGATTCGGCGCAGGCGCCCGGGGTCGGCGTGGCGCTGTGGGCCATCGCTCTGGTGGTCGTCCTGCTGATTGCATTCGCGGCCACGGGGATCTACCTGGTGCTGCGCACGCGCGGTACCCCGGTGACCACCGGTCAGGAGGGACTGGTGGGCCGGCTCGCCGAGGTGCGCAAACGGCTGGACCCCGAAGGGATGGTGTTTGTCGAGGGGGCCCTGTGGCGGGCGATCAGCGAAAATGGGGAGGTAGAGCCGGGCGAATGGGTGCGCGTCACCGGCGTGTATGACCTGCGCTTGACGGTGCGGCGCCTGGTCGAAGAGCCGGGTCCCCTCGATCGGCTCACCGGCGAACAGTGAGGCTCGTTACAAACATGGGGGAACCTTGTTCCCCCACACCCCCGTTTTCATCGGGCGGTATGGACGACCAACAGTAGTCCCTCGGAGAGGGGTATGGGGAAACCCGGTTTCCCCATACCCACCCGGTGGGAAGGTTTGGGGGGCGCAGCCCTCCCAGGAACGGAGGCGCTTCGCCAGGCCTCCTGGCCGCTGCGGGCGGGCAGGCGCAGCCCCCCGCGCCCCTCCACCGCGTACCTTCTACCTGTGTAGACCAGCGCAGTGTTAACCATCGCGCAAAGGAGAAATCCATGCAACTCGCCCTGCTGGCCTGTCTGGCCGTTCTGGCCTTTATCGCTTTAATGGTGCTGTTGTCGGCCATCAAGATCGTGCCCGAGTACGAGCGTGGGGTCATCTTTCGCCTGGGGCGCCTGATGGGCGCCCGTGGCCCCGGCCTGTTCCTGGTGATCCCCGTTTTTGAGCGCATGGTGCGCGTGGACACGCGGGTGATCACCATGGACGTGCCGGTTCAGGAGGTGATCACGCTTGATAACGTGACGATCAAGGTCAATGCCGTGCTCTATTTCCAGGTGATCAATCCGAACTGGGCCGTGACCAAGGTCATGGATTACATTCGCGCGACGATGCAGATTGCTCAGACCACGCTGCGCTCGGTGGTGGGCCAGGTTGAGCTTGACGAATTGCTGGCCCAGCGCGAAAAGATCAACCAGAAGCTCCAGCAGATCATTGATGAGCAGACGGAGCCCTGGGGCATTAAGGTGACGATCGTCGAAGTGAAAGACGTGGAACTGCCGCAGAACATGCAGCGGGCGATGGCGAAACAGGCCGAGGCGGAGCGTGAGAAACGCGCCAAACTGATCCACGCCGACGGTGAACTGCAGGCGAGCCGCACGCTGGCGCAGGCCGCAGAAGTGATCGCCAGCGAGCCGGTGTCGCTCCAGCTCCGCTACCTGCAGACGCTGACCGAGATTGCGGTGGAGAAGAACAGCACGATCATCTTCCCGCTGCCGGTGGAGACGCTCAAGCCCTTTATCGACGCCGTGAGCCGCCAGGCCTACAACGACGTTACGCCTGCGCCTGCCCCGTCACGGGGTGGAGAGCGGTGAGGCACGAACGCGGATTTCCGCCGAGTGGAGCAGGGGGAAATCCGCGTTCCCCCCCACTTCCGCCCGCGGGCGGGGGTGGGGGGCACCCTCGATCAGGGGGCTGGGGAAACCTGGTTTCCCCAGCCCCTACAGATGCGGGCCGGAGGCCCGCGCACCCGGTCCCCCGCCCCTGGAAGGGTTTGGGTGGGACCAGCCCTCCCAAGAAGTGTGTTCATCCTGTCGGTGTGCGGCGCAGCCGCATGAGCGGCTAACGTGAACATAAGCCCTCGGCGAGAGGGGTGGGGAAGTCGGGTTTCCCCATACCTCAGCGGACGCGGGCCGGAGGCCCGCGCACCCAGGCCCCGGCCCCTGGGAGGGTCTGGGAGGGTGAAGCCCTCCCAAGAACAACCTTATTTTCATTGCGGCGTTGTGCGGCGCAGCCGCATGGACTGCTAACGTAAACATAGGCTGCTCACCTACGCGCATGCGGCGCTGAACCCCCCCCTCCTAACCTCCCCCCGCTGGGGGGAGGAGCCGGACTCCCTCCCCCAGCGGGGGGAGGGCGGGGGCGGGGGGCCGTCACCGTGCCCGCGGAGACGCGACGAGGGCGGGCCGCCCGCGCTCTCAGGCAATGTTCATCGCGGCGTGGTGCGGCGCAGCCGCATGGACGGCTGATGTGAACATGGGGGAACCAGGTTCCCCCATACCCCCGCCCGCGGGAGGGCCTGGCTCGCGGAGCTACTGATGCGGGCTTCATATGAACCATACCCCCGCCCGCGGGAGGGCCTGGCCCTCACGCAGGGGTATGGGGAAACCGGGTTTCCCCACGCCCCCGCCCCGCAGGGGGATGGGGAAACCCGGTTTCCCCATCCCCCCACCCGGTGGGAGGGTTTGGGAGGGCTATGCCCTCCCAAGAATTATTTTCATCCTGTCAGTGTGCGGCGGAGCCGCATGGATGGCTGACGGGTTGCCCACCGCTTTTCGCCTTGCGCCAGGTTTAGGATGCGGCCCTACCGCGTCCAGCGTCTGAGGTAGCGCCTCCCACACCCTCCCCGCCCGCGGCCCGGCGACCGGCCATTGCTCGTGCGCGAAAAGACAAGTTTGGCATTGCTTCAAGATCGCGCGGTTCTAGAGCCTCTTTGCCGCGTCCATACGCCCTGTGCACTTTGTCACAATTTCGCGCGGATTTTGCACAGGTTAGACAAGCCGATCGCGTTAGGATATAATTCCTTATGCAAGCAGCGTCCAACGCATTTGCCTCGAGTCCAACCCCGCCGTAACAGGGTGCAAAGCCGTTCACAACCCGTTGTGGCGGTCCATGGATGGTTCTGTTCCGATTGCGCGAGCATTGCAAGGGAAGGAAGCGACGATGACGGGGGTCCTCACGCTTTACCGGACGTCGGTCGGCAAAAAAGTGATCATGGCGGTCACGGGATTTATCCTTGTCGGTTTCGTGGTCTTCCACATGTACGGCAACCTGAAGATGTACCAGGGGGCCGAGGTATTCAACGCCTATGCGGCGGGGCTGCGTGAGCTTGGCTATCCTGTCTTCGGGCACGAGCACCTGCTCTGGGTGGCCCGGGTGGTCTTGCTGGCCTCGGTGGTGCTGCACATCTGGTCGGCCACTATGCTGACGATGCAGAGCCAGAAGAACACCTTCGCCAATGGCGTGAGTGGCATGAAACGCTACGGCGAGAAAAAACGCCAGACGGGCTACGCCGCCTACACCATGCGCTTTGGCGGTATTGTGATCTTCCTGTTCATCATTTACCATTTGCTGCACCTGACCTTCGGGGTCGTCGGGTATGGGCCGGGCGAGTTCAAGCACCCCCATGGCGGTGAGTTCGAGGTGTACAGTAATGTCGTGATCGGCTTTCAGAACCCGCTGATCTCAGGCTTCTACATCTTTACGATGGTCTTCCTGGGGTTCCATCTGTACCATGGCGTGTGGAGCATGTTTCAGACCCTCGGCCTCAATAGCGCCATGTATACGCGACCGCTGCGCGGTCTGGCAATTCTGGTGGCTCTGGCAGTGGTGATCGGCAACATTTCCTTCCCGATCGCGGTGATGGCCGGGATCGTTGGTCCGGCAGCGTAACTGGTGAGGAGCAGGTGAGCGATGAGCGAGACCAGGAATGAGACGACGACTCGCACCGGCGTGCGTTCGGTCGAGTATGTCAAGAGTCTGGATTCGAAGGCCCCGGGCGGCCCGATCGAGCAGCGCTGGGACAAGCACCGCTTCGAGATGAAGCTGGTCAACCCGGCCAACCGCCGCCGGTATACGATCATTGTGGTGGGTTCGGGCCTCGCCGGCGCCGCGGCCGCCGCGACGCTGGGCGAGCAGGGCTACAATGTTAAGTGCTTCTGCTACCAGGATAGCCCGCGCCGCGCCCACTCGATCGCCGCCCAGGGCGGCATTAACGCCGCCAAGAACTACCGGAACGACGGCGATAGCATTTTTCGCCTCTTCTACGATACGGTGAAGGGGGGCGACTTCCGCGCCCGTGAGAGCAATGTCTATCGCCTGGCCCAGGTGTCGGTGAACATTATTGACCAGTGCGTGGCCCAGGGCGTGCCCTTCGCCCGCGAGTACGGCGGCTACCTCGACAACCGCTCCTTCGGCGGCGCCCAGGTGAGCCGCACCTTCTACGCCCGCGGCCAGACCGGACAGCAGCTCCTGCTCGGCGCCTACCAGGCCCTCTCGCGGCAGATCGCCGCCGGAACGGTCAAGATGTTCCCCCGCACCGAGATGCTCGACCTGGTGGTGGTTGATGGTCGCGCGCGCGGCATCATCACCCGCGACATGGTCAGCGGAAAGATCGAGCGTCATGTGGCCGACGCCGTGGTGCTGGCCACCGGCGGCTACGGCAACGTCTTCTACCTCAGCACCAACGCCAAGGGCTGCAACGCCACCGCCATCTGGCGCGCCCACCGACGCGGGGCGTTCTTCGGCAACCCCTGCTTCACCCAGATCCATCCGACCTGCATCCCCGTCACCGGCGACCACCAGAGCAAGCTCACGCTGATGAGCGAGTCGCTGCGTAATGACGGGCGCATCTGGGTGCCGAAAAAGAAGGGCGATACCCGCCGGCCCCAGGACATCCCCGAGAGCGAACGCGATTACTACCTCGAGGAGCGCTACCCGGCCTTCGGCAACCTGGTGCCCCGTGATGTGGCTTCGCGCAATGCCAAGCAGGTCTGCGACGAGGGCCGGGGCGTGGGCCCCGGCGGCCAGGGGGTGTACCTCGACTTCGCCGACGCCATCAAGCGGCTGGGCAAGCAGAAGATCGCCGAACGCTACGGCAACCTCTTCGATATGTACCAGCAGATCACCGGCGAGAACCCCTACGAGGTTCCGATGCGCATCTACCCCGCCGTGCACTACACTATGGGCGGGCTGTGGGTGGATTACAACCTCATGAGCACCATCCCCGGCCTGTTCGTGGCCGGCGAGGCCAACTTCTCCGACCACGGCGCGAACCGCCTCGGCGCCTCGGCGCTGATGCAGGGCCTCGCCGATGGCTACTTCGTGCTGCCCTATACCGTTGCCAACTTCCTGGCTGGCGTAAAGCCGGGCGGCCTCAGCACTGACCACCCCGCCTTCGCCGAGACCGAGGCCGAGGTGGCCGGGCGCGTCAAGCGGCTCCTCAGCATTAACGGGAAGCGCACCGTCGACTCCTTCCACCGCGAGCTGGGCCGGTTGATGTGGGACGAGTGCGGCATGGCCCGCAACGATGCCGGCCTGCGCAAGGCCCTCCGGCGCATCCCTGAGTTGCGCGAGGAGTTCTGGCAGAACGTCAAGGTGCCGGGTGAAGGCGCGGAACTGAACCAGGAACTGGAGAAGGCCGGGCGCGTGGCCGACTTCTTCGAACTGGCCGAGTTGATGTGCATTGACGCCCTGCACCGCACCGAGTCCTGCGGCGGGCACTTCCGCGAAGAGAGCCAGACCGAGGACGGCGAGGCCAGACGCGACGACGAAAACTTCTCCTATGTCGCCGCCTGGGAATACACCGGCGACCTGGCTAGACCCGAATTGCACAAGGAACCTCTGGTCTTCGAGTACGTCAAGCCCTCGCAGCGCAGCTATAAGTGATTTGAGGGATTTTAGATTTTGGATTTTAGATTTTAGATGGCGGATCGGTGAGGGGTTTCCATCCCCAATCTAAAACCAAAAATCTAAAATCTAAAATCTCCAATGGGGAGCGATAGCAACCATGAAGCTCACTCTCAAGGTCTGGCGGCAGAAGAACGGCAAGACGCCAGGCGAGTTCAAGACCTACCAGGCCGATCATGTCAGCCCTGATATGTCGTTCCTGGAGATGCTCGATGTGGTGAATCAAGATCTCATCATGAAGGGCGAGGAACCGATCGCCTTCGACCATGACTGCCGTGAGGGCATCTGCGGCATGTGCTCGCTGATGATCAACGGTGTCGCCCATGGCCCCAAGGCGGCCATCACCACCTGCCAGTTGCACATGCGCAGCTTCAACGATGGCGACACGATCACCATCGAGCCGTGGCGCGCCCTGCCCTTCCCGATTATTAAGGACCTGGTGGTGGACCGGTCGAGCTTCGACCGGATCATCCAGGCCGGCGGCTACATCAGCGTCTCGACCGGCTCGGCCCCCGATGCCAACACCATCCCGGTGCCCAAGCCCGACGCCGATAAGGCCATGGACGCCGCCGCCTGCATCGGCTGCGGGGCCTGCGTCGCCGCCTGCCCCAACGGCTCGGCCATGCTCTTCGTGGCCGCCAAGGCCGCGCATCTCAGCTACCTGCCCCAGGGCCAGACGGAACGCCATCAGCGGGCGGTAAACATGGTGATGCAGCAGGATCTCGAGGGCTTCGGCAACTGTACCAACATCGGCGAGTGTTCCGCCGTCTGCCCGAAGGAGATCAGTATGGATACGATCGCCCGCCTCAACCGCGATCTGATCGTCGCCTCCCTCAAGGGCATCGAGCCGACAGTGCAGCCGGCCGCGGCCAAAGCCAGCTAAGCGTCGTCCGCGGCGTAGCCCGAAGCGCCAGCCCGCGCCCCAGGGGCGCGGGCTGGCCTTGTTGTTATGCCCCTGCGGCAACAAGGTTGTTCCTGGGAGGGCTGCGCCCTCTCAAACCCTCCCGCGGGCGGGGTATGGGGAAACCCGGTTTCCCTATACCCCTCGTTGAGGGCCTATGTTCAGGTTAGCCGCCCCCCGCTGGGGGGAGGAGCCAGGCGCCTTCCCGAGAAAATCTCTCTACCTCCCGATTGAACCGACCCGCTCCAACACACGCAGCGTTTCCTCGGCCACCTTGCGATAGGAGAACCGGGCCGCGCGCGCCAGACCCTGGGCGCGCAAGTCGGCTTGCAGGTGCGCGTCGCCCAATACCCGCCCCAGCGCGGCGGCCCAGCCCACCACGTCGTCGGGCGCGACGCGCAGCGCCGCCGTGCCGACCACCTCGGGCAAACTGCTGGCGTCGCTGGTCACCACCGGCGCGCCGCAGGCCATCGCCTCGAGCGGCGGCAAGCCGAAGCCTTCGTAGCGTGAGGGATAGGCGAAGACCGCGCAGGCCCGGTAGAACAACGGCCCGTCTTCTAAGGGCACATCCACCCGCTGGACGGACGGAGCCAGCTCCAGGTCGGCGATCAGCGCATCAAGGTCGGGGAAGAGCCGCCGGTCGCGGCCAGGCGCCTGTCCGGCGATGACCAGTTGCGCCCGCACCCCGCGCGAGCGCAGCAGGGCAAAGGCGCGCACCAGCGTCGCGACGTTCTTGCGGGCGTCGAGACCGCCGACGTAGTAGATGAACGGCGCCCGGATGCCGTAGCGCCGCGCCACCTCGTCGCGGGCGGCCTGCGTGTCGCCGGGGGTGAATTGCTCACCCGCGGCGAGGGGCACGACGCTGATCCGCTCGGGCGGCAGGCCCAGATGGGCAATAATATCCGCGCGACTGTGGGCCGAGAAGGTCAGCACGTGAGCGCTGCGGCGCACGGCCCGGCGCGCCAGGGCCATATAGGCGCGGACGTGCGCGCCGCCGCGGTACTCGGGCAACACCAGGGGAATCACATCGCCGATGGTCGTCACTACCGGCAGCCGGCAGCGCAGCGGCGGACCGAAGTACGGCACCAGCGCCACGGTAGCGTTGCGGTTCGCCACCCGGGCCGCCATTCGAGGGAAGGCCGCCTGCTCGAACCACAGCTTGGCCAGATTGTGGTTGAACCGATCGAAAGGGGTCGGCAGGCACGCCCCATCCACGCCGGGAGGCAACCCCGGGCCGGGCGGCAGATAGGCGGGGGTGAGCAACAGGTAGCGATGCTCCGCGGCCACCTGGGGCAGGCAGCGCAACAACCCGTGGAGATACTGCCCGCTCCCAACCGTCGGCTGGGACCAGAAACTCCCGCTGATGACTACTCGCACATGCGCTCCCTGGCGCTATCCATTGCGTTGGCGCGTATAAGCGTATAGTACCACTCCTGTGCAAATGGCGAGTATACTACATACATACATACGCCAGGTCCGCGCCGCGGGAAGCGAAACTGCCCCCTGGCAGGGGCGCGGGGCAAGCGCATTGCCCCCATTCCTCGATCGGCGCCGGGCGCGCCAGTGGGTGGGAGTGGGGTGATCCGGTTTCCCTCAGCGATGGCACAGGCCGTTGCACGCTTGCCAGCAGGCCCCAGACTACGAGGAGGCGTTATGGACGATCGCGCGGTTGGGACCCTTGCCGAATTACAGATCCGTTTGCAGACCCTCAAGCTTCTGCCGCGCACCGGCTGGTTACAGCGCGGATTGGGCGATGTCGAGAGTGTTGCCGAGCATAGTTTTGGCGTGGCCATGCTGGCGCTGATCATCGGCGACCAGCACCCGGAGATGAACCGGGAACGGCTCCTCGCCACGGCGTTGATTCACGACATGGCCGAGGCGCTGATCGGCGATCTCCCGGCTTCGGCCCGGCGGCTCTTCGGGGCGGCGGCCAAGCAGGAAGCCGAACGCAAGGCGCTGCTCGAATTGCTCAACGGCCTGCCGCAGGCCGAACGCTATCTGGCGCTCTGGGAAGATTACAGCCAGGGAGCCACGCCCGAGGCCCGGCTGGTGAAGGCGCTCGACCGGTTGGAGATGCTTGGTCAGGCGCTGGTGTACGAGCGGGCCGGCGCGCGCACGCTCGATGAGTTCTGGGAGGAGCGCAACGGCTGGTTCGATGAGTTTCCCCTGGTGCGCGCCCTGGCCAACCGCCTGTACGCTGAACACGACCGCCACGCCGGGTAAGCAATAACCGGGTGTGGGAGGGCTTGCCCTCCCACACCCGGTGGGCGTAGGTGTTCGCATTTCTCCTGGGAGCGCGGGCAACTTGCCCGCGGAGACGCAACCAGGGCGGGACACCCGCGCTCCCAGGCGTGTGGGTTACCCCGAGTGTGAACACGTACCGGTAGGCAGGGATGTGGGGAAACCTCGTTCCCCACATCCCTCCCATCTCATGCGTTCACCCCGGCGGGGCGGGCTGACACGCGGGGCAGAAAAAGGTGCTGCGCTGGCCCACCACGATGCGCTCGATCGGCGTGCCGCAGCGCTGGCAGGGATGCCCGTGTCGATCGTAGGCCAGGAAGTGTTCCTGGTTCCGGCCGCGCAGGCCGTAGCCATTGCGGTAGTTGCGCAACGAACTGCCCTCATGCTCGATGGCGCTGGTCAGCGCCTGGCGAATGGCGGCGTGCAGCACGGTCACGCCGTCCGCCTCGATGGCGCAGGCCGGTGTCAGCGGGTGGATGCGGGCCAGCCAGAGGGCCTCGCTGGCATAGATATTGCCCATCCCGGCGATTACCCGCTGGTCGAGCAGCAACGGCTTGATCCGCGTGCGCCGTCCCCGCAGGATGCGCCCCAGCTCAGCGACGGTGAAGCGGTCGTCGAGCGGCTCGGGACCGTAGGCCGCGTCGAGGGCGGCCAACCCTGCGGCATCGAGGAGCCGCACCCGGCCGAACTTGCGCTCGTCGTCGAAGAACAGGCGCCGCTGATCGTCCAGGCGGATGATCAGATGCACATGCGCGCGGGCCTCGGCGGTGGCGGGGTGGACCTCCAGGCGCCCCGACATACGCAGGTGCAGCGCCAGGGTCAGGCCATGGTCAAGGTCGAGCAGCAGCCATTTGGCGCGCCGCCGCGCGGCGAGGACGCGGCGGCCGGCGATCTCGCGGCGAAAGGCGTCCGCCGAGGGGGTTTCGACCATGCGCTCCCAGTCGAGGCGCTCGACTTCCAGGATGGTGCGTCCAACCAGTTGCGGGGCCAGCGAACGGGCAATGATTTCGACTTCGGGTAGCTCGGGCATAGGAAGGGGCGCTCACTCGCGCCACTCGGCTGCGCCGTCGGCCCAGTGCTCTTTCTTCCAGATCGGGGCGATTTCCTTGATCCGGTCCATAATGTAGGCGGCAGCCTGGAAGGCTTCCTGGCGGTGCGGCGCGGCGACGACCACGAGCACGGCGGTCTCGCCGATCTCCAGCGTCCCGATGCGGTGGTGCACCGCCACCCGGCCGATCGGCCAGCGGGCGCGGGCCTCTTCGGCGATCTGGGCCAGCACCGGCGTGGCCATCTCGGTATAGGCCTCGTAACTGAGGAAGGCCGTGGGACGGCCGCCGAAGTGATTGCGCGCCACGCCGGCAAAGGTCACCACGGCGCCGTCGTCCGGCGTCTGCACATAGGCCACCAGGGGCGCCGGGTCAAGCGGCGCCCCGGTGATCGCAAAGGGTTCGATAGCTTGCATAGCTGACCAGCGTGAATACCATGCAGTGGCTTGTTGCCGAACACCGGCTAGTACTACAGTTGTAGGTGCGCTCCCCGTGGGGCTGAAAGCCCTCGGCTACGGGGTGCACAGCCCACCTTCGTGGGCTACACAGGCCACGCAGGTGGCCTTCGCAAACGTTAGCCGAGGCGTTTACGCCGACGGAAACGGATCATCTGCCGAAATACAACGGTAGTACTAGGCGGGGCGATGGAGCAACGCACCCACCGGGAGGTTCGAGCCGGAACGAGGCCGATCCACCCCGCCACTCACGGGCGGTATGATCGCCACTTCGTCGCCGTCCTGGAGCGCGGCGCCTGGCTCGGCAAACTGCTGGTTGACGGCGTAGAGCAGCCGGCCAGTGTACCGGCCCAGGGGCGGGTACTCGGCGACCAGGCGTTCCCAGATCGCGCCGACCGTCGCCCCTGGATGCGTCTGCACGGTCACTTCTGACCGGCCAACGATGTCGCGGTGGGCCGCAAACAGTCTGACGTGTATGGTGATCATAGGCTTCCAGCGCTACCCACTGTCAGGCGCCGGCGCGCTCGTGGACCCGCGACCGCGACAGGGGCGCGCGCCGCGCTCCTGCGCAATGGCGGCCGTTGCCCGCTACACTGAGGGGGCCACGTCGCGCGGCTGATCGGCCAGGGCCCGTCTGCGCGCCTTGCGCTCCAGCCACCACCAGCGCAGGCGGCGATGTTGCCGCGAGATCTGTTGCGCCGAACGCCGGGCCAGACGGCCAATCCAACCGATCAGCGGCGCGGGATGGGCCGCCCACTGCCTGAGAAACAGCTTCAAATGCACGCGGCTCCAGCGGATCAGCCGGTTGCGCGGCCCGACCAGCGCCAGCCCGATCAGCAGAAAGATCAGGCCATTCACGATCGGCATGGGCATGCCGATTAACCCGATGACAATAAACAACCAGCCCAGCACCGGCTTCAGCACGAGCCAGGTGGCAAGCAGTGCGGCGCGCAGCAATGTCATCATCAGTGCAAGGCCCATCGTTATCCTGGTACAATACGCTTTCGGTAGACAGGTCGCGCTGACAACGCGGACCCCGGAGGGGGCCTTGCATGGAGTATACCATGTTCCCGGCGCGTTGCCAGGGAAATGCATCACGATCGTTCCACACGAACGGGAGGGAGGAAACCCCGGGCCTTACCCCGGGGCTGAAGCAACGCCCCTGGAGTTTGCCCCAAAGACGTTGCATCAACCCCGGGGGCGTTCCTACATCTGGTCGCACCACGGTTGATCTTATGTGTATAATGGCTATGCCCACCGCCTCGCTCAGGGCGAAGCGTGTCGCAAGGAGAGCATGACAGATGAGCGGCAAGTTGCAAAACCTGTTAGGTCGTTTCCGCAGGGTTGAAAGCGTGGAACTGGCCGCGGTCGTCGCCACTGATGGGTTGCTGATCGAGAGCGTCGCCAGTCCCGATGTGGACGTGGACGCCGTGTGCGCAGTGGCCTCGAATGGTCTGGCTATGGCTGAGGCGCTTGGGCGCGAGATTGACAAGGGTGGCGCCGTTCAGACCTTGCTCGAGTATGAGAACGGGATCGTGCTCATCGAGCCGATCAGTGGAGACGCTATGCTGCTGTTACTTGCCAGCGCCCGCGAAGATCTCGGGTACGTGCGCTTTCTGGTGGCGAAGCACCGTGATGACGTGCTCGATGCGCTGAGCGCCATCTGACGCTGATCTGGTGCCGAGAACCGTCGCAGCCAGTTTCTGGTCGTTCCTGGGTCGTTACCGTCTCTGTGCTATAATTTTGGGGGGCAAGCGTCTGGCGGTTCCCCGCACTAGCTCTTAAAAGGTAGGCCGCGATGGATCCACAGCTGACAAGTATCATTGTTCCTTCAGAGGAGCTGGTCCAGATAGAGGAGTGCCTTGGCCGACTGGTCGAAGATACGTCCAGCGATTACGCCCTGCTCCTCGATAAGAGTGGCCAGGTGATCTCCTCCAAGGGCGACGCTGATCGGCAGGATATCACCGCTCTGGGCGCGCTGATCGCGGGCGTCTTTGCTTCATCCCGTGAGGTGGCCAAGCTGCTGCGCGAGCGGGATTTTCGCAACACCTTTCAACAGGGTGTGCGTGAGAATATTTTTATTGCTCTGATCGAAGAGCAGTGGATCCTGTGCATTATTTTCAATAAAGGCACCCATATCGGTCTGGTCAAGGTGTTGACGAAAAAGGCCACCGATGAACTGGCCGCGGTGCTTGAGCGCGTTCGGCAACAGCATAAGGCCCGTGACGAGGTGCTCGGTTCATCCTTCCGCACCTCGATGGAAGATACGATCGACCTGCTCTTCCGCGATTAACTGGCGGCGGTGTTCGGCGACCGCGAGGCGTTGCCCTGGGTGCAAGCCGGCGCGGTTGCGGGTTGAGTCGCCGTACTCCCACTCAACAGGCATGCGAGCGAACCTATGGCGCTAATCAATGTTGCGGCACGCGAAATTCACTGCAAGATCGTCTACTATGGTCCCGGGATGTGCGGGAAGACGACGAACCTGCAGTACATTCACAGCCAGGTGCCAAAAGAGATCAAGGGAGACCTGCTGTCCATCGCCACGGAGACAGAACGGACCCTCTTCTTCGACTTCTTGCCCCTTGATCTCGGGAAGGTTCGCGGGTTTCAGACCCGCTTCCACCTGTATACGGTGCCGGGTCAGGTGTTGTACGAACGCACCCGCGTAGCGGTGCTCAACGGCGCCGATGGGGTGGTGTTCGTCGCCGACTCGCACAAGAAGAAGATGCAGGAGAATGTCAATAGTCTTCGCGAACTGGCGCAGAATGTGACGCGACAGAACAAGAAGTTTTCAGAATTTCCGATTGTGGTGCAATACAATAAGCGTGATCTGCCCGAGGATGTGCTGGTCTCGGTGCAGACAATGGACCATTACCTGGGCGTCACCCGGATGAACTGGCCGCGGATCGAAGCCGTCGCGACGACGGGCGCGGGGGTGTTTGAGACGCTGCGGGCCATTAGCCGGGCGGTGATTAGCAAACTCTAGGCGGGTGTCGGTTCGCAGGAGCGACGGCTGGTGCCGTACGGCGCGCCACTGGCCGCGCGGCTCCCATGCCTGCGGTGAAGCCATGGCCCTCTCCGGCGATTTGAGCGAGTTTCCGCTGACCGATATTATTCAACTCGTCGCTCTGAGCAAGAAGACCGGCGGGGTGCATATCCGCGGGCAACGCGCCGGGCAGACGATCGAGGGCTGGTTGTATTTCCGCGATGGTCAGATTATCGGCGCAACCGTGCCCGGTATGCACCCGCTCGATGCTGTCTTTACGTTCTTTACCCTCGCTTCCGGCCCCTTCCGCTTCTACGACGATCGGCGCCTGGAGACGCCCACGATTACCCTCTCCAATGAGGCAATCATCATGGAGGGGATCATGCGCCAGGAAACCTGGGCCGCCCTCCAACAGCACGTTCCGTCGCTGGCGCTGGTGCCGCGCCTGGTGCCCAACCCGGCCACTGGCTCGGGGGAGATCAATCTGGAGGCGGAGGAGTGGCGCGTGCTGACGATGGTCAACGGGAAGAATACTGTTGCCCAGATCGCGCAGCGCAGTGGCCTCGGCGAGTTTCGCACCTGCGAGATTGTCGGGCAATTGCTGCAGAATGGCCTGATCGAGCTGCGTGAGCCGAGTCCTGGCGAGGTGCTTGCGCCTGAACTTGAACGCATCGCGGCTATGTTTGTCGGCGCGGGCGCCTCGGCCTTGCTCGAAGCAGCCTACCGGCACGCCGGGATCGCCGATGTGAGCCGCGCCACCGTGGCCCAGATGCTCGCGGCCATCGACCGCTTTGAACTGAGCGCCACCCGGGTGATCGGGTCTGAACGCGCCCGCGCCGCCACGTCCGCCCTCCGCGCCCGCGCCGAAGAATTGCGCGCCGCCACAACCTTGCGCGAGTCTCCCCCAGGTGTGATAGAATAAGCTCCGGCTGCGACCCCGCCCGTCGCCCGAAAGGGTTTTTTCGTCGTGAGGCCGGTTGGAGGTTCCTGGAACCTTCGTTTCCTCGCCTTTGCCCCCCCGGCCGATGGTATGAGCCAGGGGTGGGAGAGGGCGGGTGGTTGCCGCAAAACGCGCCAGGCCAATTACGGGCTGTCGTAGTAGGGAGTGCGTGTGCGCGCATTGCTCAGTGTGTACGATAAATCGGGCGTGCTTGACCTGGCGCGCGCGTTGCTGGGTCTCGGCTTCACGCTGATTTCCACCGGCAATACCCAGCGCCTGCTGGTTGAGGCCGGGCTTCCCGCTCTGCCGGTCAGCGAGGTCACCGGTTTTCCCGAGATTCTCGATGGTCGCGTCAAGACCTTGCATCCGGCCATCCACGCCGGTCTGCTCGCTCGCCGCGATCGGCCCGCCCATATGGCCCAACTGGCCGAGTATGGCCTCGCGCCGATTGACCTTCTGGTCGTCAATCTGTACCCCTTCCAGCAAACCATCGCTCGCCCCGAGGCGACGCTGGATGAGGCTATCGAGCAGATCGATATCGGCGGCGTGGCCCTGCTCCGCGCTGCCGCCAAGAACTTCGCCCACGTCGTCTCGCTGGTCGATCCGGCGGATTACCCCGCGACCCTGGCTGAGCTGCGCGCGGGCGCGGTGAGCCTGGAGACGCGCCGGCGCCTGGCCGCGAAGACCTTTGCCCATACCGCTGCCTACGATGCCGCCATCGCCGCCTACCTGGCCGCCGATCCCTTCCCCGAGACGCTCGTCGTGGCCTGGCCCCGTGTCCAGCCGTTGCGCTACGGCGAGAACCCCCACCAGCGCGCCGCCCTCTATGGCGAGTTCCAGCGTCTGTTCGAGCAGTTGCACGGCAAAGAGCTTTCCTACAATAACATCCTCGACACCGGCGCCGCGGCGGAGTTGATCGGGGAGTTTCCCGCCACCGAGGGCGCCGCCGTGGCGATTATCAAACATACCAATCCCTGCGGCGTCGGCGTTGGGGCCTCACTGCTCGAGGCATGGGAGAAGGCCTTTGCCACCGACCGCGAGGCGCCGTTCGGCGGGATCATCGCCGTCAATCAGCCCCTCGACCTGGCCCTGGCCCGGGCCATCGGCGAGATTTTCACCGAGATACTTATCGCTCCTGAGTTTGCCCCCGATGCCCTGGAGCATCTGCGCAAGAAGAAGAATCTGCGCCTGCTCCGGGCGCTGCAACTGGCCGGCACGACCCCTGAAATCGTCCTGCGGAGCGTTCCTGGGGGGGTGCTGGCCCAGGAGGCCGACCGCGCCCCCCTGGCCGGCGAGGAGTGGCGCGTGGTGACGCGGCGCGCCCCAACCCCCGCCGAGGAACGCGCCCTGCGCTTCGCCTGGCGCGTGGTCAAGCACGTGAAATCCAATGCCATTGTCTATGCCGGCCCCGATCGCACCCTCGGCATTGGCGCCGGGCAGATGAGCCGGGTGGACAGTTCGCGCCTGGCCGTCTGGAAGGCCCAGCAGGCCGGCCTGTCGCTCGCGGGCAGCGTGGTGGCCAGCGACGCGCTGTTTCCCTTCGCCGATGGTGTGGAGACGGCCCTGCGCGCCGGCGCCACGGCGGTGATCCAGCCCGGAGGCTCGGTGCGCGACGCGGAGGTGATCGCCGCCGCCGACGCCGCCGGCGCCGCAATGGTCTTTACCGGTCGCCGGCATTTTCGCCATTGAGCGCCTGTCCGCATACGCTCTCGCCTCTCGGGCAGGAAGGTGGGAAGCCCCGTTTGCTCCCTCCTCCTACCAGGCAGGGCACGCGGCTTCCCGGGAGGGTCCCGTCATCCCGGCCCCGCTCCGCAGGAGGTAAGCGGACAGGCTCCTGGGAGAGGCACGATTCGTTATGGAGCTACATTTCGACCAGCAGGGCCTGGCGCCCGCGATTGTGCAGCACGCGCGCACCGGCGAAGTGCTGATGCTGGGCTACATGAACGCCGAGGCGCTGGAGGTGACCCGCGCCACGGGCCTGGTGACGTTCTGGAGCCGTTCCCGGCAGGCGCTGTGGCGCAAAGGCGAGACGAGCGGCAATGTGTTGCGCCTGATTGACCTGCGGGTTGACTGCGATGGCGATGCGTTGCTGGTGCTGGCCGAACCCGCCGGGCCGACATGCCACACCGGTGAGCGCAGTTGCTTCCACCGCGATGCTACGGGAACGCTGATCCGCCGTGCCACCCCACCCGCCGCCGTGCTCGGCCGGCTGGCCGATGCGGTGCGCGAACGGCGCGCCGCGGCGCCCGAAACCTCCTACACCGCGCGCCTGCTCCAGGATGGCGTGGATCGGATCGCCAAGAAGGTTGGCGAGGAAGCGGTGGAGGTGGTTATCGCGGCGAAGAATGCCTCCCACCCCGAACTGGCCTATGAACTGGCCGACCTGCTGTACCATATCGTGGTCCTGCTCGAGGAGCAGGGCCTGCCCCTCGAGGCGGTCTGGCACGAGCTTGAACGGCGGATGCAGTCGTGAGTGTCATAGCGGGTTGGCCCCTATCACACTTGCCGTACCCTATGAGTTACCATTCTGGGCACGCCCTGGTGATCGATAGCGACCCGATCACACGTGAACTCTGTGCGGCGACCCTGCGTGAGGCCGGCTTTGTCGTCCAGGCTATGGACGCGCCCGCCGCTGCCCGCGAGGCCCTCATGGCTTCTGCCTATGACCTGGTGCTGCTCGACGGCGCTTCTCCCAATGGCGATGGATTGGCCCTGCTGCGGCAGTTGCGCGAGCAACAGGTGCGGGTGCCCATTCTTCTGATGTGCAGCGGCGCTTCGGTCGAGTTTGTCGCCCAGGCGCTGCGTCTGGGGGCGCGAGGGCTGTTGCTCAAACCCCTCAGCGCCGACGATCTGCGCGCCACGGCCCTGGAGGTCGCCAGTGAGCGCCGCGCGGCCCGCTCGCGCGATCGGGTGGCCGCCCTGCGTCCGGTGGTGCGCATCGGCCAGCGCTTGCTCGGTGAACTCGATCTGCAACGTCTGCAGGACCTGATCATCGAGACGGTGCGCACCGAGCTTGAGGCCGACCGCGCCTCGCTCATGCTGTTCGAGGACGATGGACAGTGGCTGCGCATCGTGGCCTGTTCCGGCCTCCCCGCCCAGGTGCGCGTGGGCCACCGCGTGGCCGCCGAGCGCAGTCTGGCCGGCTGGGTGGCGATGCGTCGCCAGCCGGTGCGCCTTGACTTCAGCGGTGATCTGGCCCTCCCCGTGGACGAACTGCGCGGCGTGTTCTTGACCGAAGAGATCGGCTCGGCCCTGTCGGTGCCGGTGCTGGCCGGCGAGCGCGTTCTGGGCGTGCTCAATGCCGCGAAGGTCCACGCGCGGCAGCCCTTTACCGAGGATGACCAGGAACTGTTGATGCTGCTGGCGGCCCAGGCCGCGATCGCGATC
The DNA here is from genome assembly GCA_034434655.1 of Chloroflexaceae bacterium. Lineage (GTDB taxonomy): Bacteria > Chloroflexota > Chloroflexia > Chloroflexales > Chloroflexaceae > JACAEO01. The sequence continues at coordinate 12,289 of DAOTYR010000496.1, read as the reverse complement.
GAGAATGCGCGCCTCTACACCCGCGTCGCCTCTTCCGAGGGCCGCTATCGCGCCCTGCTCCAGCACGCCAGCGATGCAGTGCTGCTGGTTGATGCCACCGGACAAACGATTCTCGATGCCAATCTGGCGCTGGAGCAGTTGAGCGGCTATGGCCACACCGAACTTCTGTCGATGCCCCTCGACCGGCTCTTGCCGGCCCTGGCCGAACTGCTGCAGAAGGCCGCTGAGGGCCACGATGGCGTAGCGGTGCGTGAAGGGCCGGAAATCGAGATGGATCTGCACACCCGGCACGAGCAGACGACGCCGGTTGCGGTCAGTCTCAGCGCCGTATCGCACGCCGGCGAGCGTCTGATCCTGGTGATCGCCCGTGATGTGAGCGAGCGCCAGCGCATCGCCAAGCAGTTGGTGCAGGCGGAGAAACTCGCCGCTCTGGGGCGTCTGTCGGCGTCGCTGGCCCATGAGATCAACAACCCCCTCCAGGCCATTCACAACTCGGTGTATCTGCTGTTGACCCGGTCGCTTCCCGAGGAGAAACGGCAACGTTATCTGAAAATGACTCAGGAGGAGATCGAGCGACTGATCAGTATCGTGCAGCGCATGCTTGATTTCTACCGCCCGAGCCGGGAGGGGATGCGCCCGGTGGACGTAGATGAGATCCTCGATGCGGTGCTGAACCTGACCGAGACGCAGATGGCCGGGCAGGGGGTGCGGTTGATCCGCCAGCGCGCAGGTCAACTGCCTCGCGTGTTCGCCATCAGCAACCATCTCAAACAGGTGTGTTTCAACCTGATCTTTAACGCGCTCGAGGCTATGCCCGACGGTGGTGAACTCCACGTACGAACCGCCGTGCTCGAAGCGGGCGTGGAGCCTGACACTGAGGGCTTCGTCACCGTTCTGGCGGGAGGGACGGCGGAGCGGGCTGGCCGGGCGATGGTGGTGATCGAGATCCGCGATAGCGGCGGCGGCATCTCGACCCAGGATCTGTCGAAGATCTTCGAACCCTTTTTCACCACGCGCAGCAAGGGCACCGGGTTGGGCCTGGCGGTGAGTTACAGCATTATCGAGCAGCACCACGGCGATCTGGCGGTGCGCTCGGTGCTCGGCGAAGGGACCACCTTCCGGATTGCGCTGCCCGTGGCGCAGTGATACGGGGTATGGGGAAACCCGATTTCCCCCTGCCCCTGCTCGAGGGCTGCGCCCTCGCAGACCCTCCCGCGGGCGGGGGTGTGGGGAAACCCGGTTTCCCCATACCATTAATTAGAGGAGGCCCTCGATAGGGCGAATGATGATGCGCCCGTTGGCAATGTCGAGGGTGAGGATAAAGTCGCGAACCATAGGCACCAGCGCGTCGGCATGGCCGGGACGGGCGATGACCAGCACCTGCCCGGCGCCGGTTTCGAGCACTTCGCGCACCTGGCCGATCAGTTGGCCGTCCTCGGTACTGGCGCGCAGGCCGATCAACTGGTGAAGGAAATACTCATCTTCGGCCAGCGGGGCCGCCTCGCTGGCGCGAATGTAGATCTCGACGCCGCGCAGCGTCTCGGCGTCCTCGCGGCTGGTGATCTCGCCGAGGGTCACGACAAGAATGCCGGGTTTGTGTTCAAGCACCCCGGTCAAGGTCAGGGGCGTGCGCTGATCACCCAGATAGACCGTGCGCACGTTGCGACTGAGATGGTCGGGCCGATCGGTATAGGATTTCACCTTGATCTGCCCGCGTACCCCGAAGGGCGCGGCGATCTGGCCGATCAGCAGAAACTCGTCAGGTGAACGATCGGTCATGGCAACAATCAAGATGCCCGTTCACGCCCGGGGCAACAGATACGCCTGGGAGCGAGGGCGTCCCGCGCTTGTCGCGTCTCCGCGGGCAAGACGCCCCCGCTCCCAGGAGAAAGGCGACTACGCCCCCCACCCCATCTGTAACGCGGGCATAAGCGGTGGGAGGCCGCGCGGCCACTACTCAATATCTACGTGGACGCGCTTGTTCTGGCGCGCGGCGGCGACGCCCATCAGGTCGCGGATGGCCTTGGCCACGCGCCCGCTGCGCCCGATCACCTTCCCGGTCTCGTCCGGAGCGACGGAGAGTTCATAGGTAACGGTGAAGCGCCCCACCCGTTCCTTGATCTGCACGGCCTCGTGGTTATCTACGAGGTTCAGGGCGATATACTCGAGCAATGCTTTCATAAGCTACCGCACACCGAAAAGCCCGGAGCGATGGGCGCCGCTCAAACCTCCGCCGGGGCGGGAGTGGGGCGGCCATGCTCATCGAGCACGTTGACGCGCTGGAGCAGTTTGACCACGGTTTCCGTGGGCTGGGCGCCGACGCTGAGCCAGTAACGAGCGCGATCGGCCTTGATTTCCAGCACCTTGGGCTGGCGGATCGGGTTATAGTGGCCAATAATCTCGATAAACTTGCCATCGCGGGGCGAGCGCGAGTCGGCGACCACCACGCGGTAGCTGGGCTGTTTGGTCTTGCCGGTGCGGCGAAGACGGATCTTTACCATACGTGTCTTGTTCCTCCAGTAATCACAATCTAAGTTGCGCTGCGGGGCCTTGCGGGTAACGGGGTAGGAAGGTGCGGCGGCCCGGGCCTCCGCGAGCCGCTGGTTGTGCCCGCGGCGCGGCAGACGTGTCCTGGTTGCGCCGGGGCGCGCGCCTGCCGCGGGCGGAACGTGGTTGCGGGGAGGCATGGCTTCCCGCAACCCTCCCAACGGCACCTCAGGTATGAACCAGGTCTAAACGCCTGGAAACGCGGGGAACCCGGGTTCCCCACTGCGCGCCGGGCGCGCGGAGCCGCGTAGACATCTAATCGGCGATTATACCACACATGTCCGCGCCGGGTGGAAGCGCCTGGGGTAACCCACGCGCCTGGGAGCGCGGGCGTCCCGCCATCGTCGCGTCTCCGCGGGCAAGATGGTCTTTGAATACATCATCCGCTCTCGCCCGCGCCGGCGGGCTTCGCATCCCGTAGCCGAGGGCTTCAGCCCCACGGCCAGCCCGGCGGCATAGCGGATTAATTTTTCAAATATAGCCCGCGCAGGCGGGCTTCGCATCCCGTAGCCGAGGGCTTCAGCCCCACGGCCAGCCCGGTATACCGGATGAATTTCTCAAAGACCATCTTGCCCGCGCTCCCGGGAGACATGTGAACACTAACGTAAAAACGGGGGAACCAGGTTCCCCCATCCCCCCGCCCGGCAGGGGCATGGGAAAACCCGGTTTCCCCATGCCCCCACCCGCGGGAGGGTTTGGGAGGGCGCAGCCCTCCCAGGATGAACCTGTTTTCATCCCGTCGGTGTGCGGCGGAGCCGCATGGACGGCTGACTGGAAATGGGCCAGGAGCGCCGGCAATCACCTCAGCATGCGCATCAACTCGTTGATATCCATGCCGCCGGGCCCACCGGAGCCGCCGCGGCCGCCACGCCCGCCCCGGCGGCCGCCGCGGCCCTGATCGCCGGCAATCTGTTTCATCATGCGCTGCATCTGCAGGAACTGCTTGACCAGCGCGGCCACGTCTCGCTCGGACGTGCCGCTGCCGCGGGCGATACGCGCGCGGCGGCTGCCCTTGATCACTTCGGGGTTGCGGCGTTCATAGGGCGTCATCGAGAAGATCATGGCCTCGATGCGCTTGAGCTGGCGTTCATCAACCAGTTCCTCGTTGCGGGCAAGCTGCCCCAGGCCGGGGATGAGCTTGAGCAGTTCCTGGAGTGGGCCGAGCTTGCGCATTTGCTGCATGGACGTCAGGAAGTCCTCGAAATCGAACTTGCCCTTGCGCAGCTTCTTTTCCATCGCGCGAGCCTGCTCGGCGTCGTACATCTGCTCGGCCTTCTCGATGAGCGAGAGCACATCGCCCATGCCGAGAATGCGCGAGGCCAGCCGGTCAGGGTAGAACGGCTCGAGGGTGTGGATGTCAACCTTTTCGCCGGTGGACAGAAACTTGATCGGCACGCCGGTGACGGCGCGCACCGAGAGGGCCGCGCCGCCGCGGGCATCGCCGTCCATCTTCGTCATCACCAGGCCGGTCAGGTTGACACGGGCGTTAAAGGCTTCGGCAACGCGCACGGCTTCCTGGCCGGTCATCGCGTCGACGACGAGCAGGCGCTCGGTGGGATGCACGCGCGCGTCAATCTCGGCGAGTTCCTGCATCAGCGGCTCGTCGATCTGCAGGCGGCCCGCAGTGTCGATGATCACCACATTGACCAGATCGCGCCGGGCCTGTTCCACGGCGCGAGCGGCGATATCCGGCGGGCGAGCGGACGTGCCCTCACTGTAGACCGGCACGTTCAACTGCTTGCCAAGGGTCTGCAACTGGGTGATGGCGGCGGGGCGGTACACGTCGCAAGCGGCGAGCATCACGCGGCGCCCCTTCTTACGCAGGTGCAGGGCCAGTTTGGCGGCAAGGGTCGTCTTACCGGTGCCCTGAAGCCCGACGAGCATAATCACCGTCGGGCCAGGCCGGGCCTCTTGCAGCGGGGCATGTTCGGTCCCCAGCAGGTTGATCAGTTCGTTGTGAACGATCTTCACCACCTGCTGGTGGGGCGTCAGGCTTTTGGTGACCTCTTCGCCGATAGCCTGTTCGGTTACGCGGGCAACGAAATCTTTAACAACCTTGAAGTTCACATCGGCTTCAAGCAGGGCCAGGCGAACCGCCTTCATCGCCTCGCGGACGTCGTTCTCATCGAGGCGGCCCTTGCTGCCGAGTTTTTGAAACACCGCCTGGAGGCGGTCGGAAAGGCTCTCGAACATTGGCGCTCACTTTGTGTTGGCGGGTTGGACCCGGGGGCTGCGCCGCACAATTTCGTGGAAGGGCGCCGCCCTCCCAGAACCTTCGATTGGGCAGTCGCGCAACAACGGGAACGCGAATTTCCTGTGAGGGCGTGGTCCTCCCGAAACGCCTTCCCTGGCGCAGCACAATCACTGGCACATTGTAGCCGTTTGAAGGATGGGAGTCAACTCATGCAGACAGGACGTACGTGGAGGGGTGCGGGGAGGCTTCGCCTCCCCCGCGTACCCCCCTTCCCGCCTGCGGCGGCCAGGAAGTCTGGCGAACCGCCCACGGCCCGCCCGCCGCGGGCGGGGGAACAACCGGTTTACGGACGTTGCATCAACGCTGCAACTTCGCTGCGCACCAGGGCGATGGCCTGCTCGCGCGAGTGGAGCAGCGACTCCAGTTCCGTCAGCAGATTGGCGAGGAGGTGGTAGTCGCGCCGGAGGGCCTGTTCCTCGGCCTGGTTGAAGGGCGGGGACCGCGCCGGACCGAGCCAGTCTTCGAAACATGCGCCGCCGATGAACGCCTCCAGGGAGTGGATGGCGCTGAGGCGTCGCCAGACGTGGGCCGCGCTATCGGTGAGCAGTCGAACGCTGTCGATGGCCATAGGCGCCTTGATGCTAATCGTGCGGTACCGGTCAACCCTGTCCCATGGTACCGCGGGCCCGCCGCTTGCGGCATCGGTCGAAAGATTTACGCGCGTCTCATTCAACAGGACCTGCGCGGCGGGCGGGGAGGCACGGCCGCCCCGCGCCCCTCTAACGTGAAAATAAGCTGCTGGGGCAGGGGCATGGGGAAACCTGGTTTCCCCACGCCCCCCCCCCGGTGGGTGGGTCTGGGCGGGCGCAGCCCTCCCAACCGGGCGTCGCCGGAACGAGGTTTCTGGTATAATCCTGAGGAGAACCAGACAACCAACGGCACATATGACTCACGATACACAGTTTTCCGGCGTGGCTACACCAATCACCGATCGGACTGGCTTCCCCCGCCCCAGCGCGGCGCCCCGGTTTCACGCGCGCCAGCGGTTTCTGCGCGTTTCCGCCTTCATGCTGCGGGTCGTCATTCATATCTTTGTGTGGGACATTTTTCTGGCCCGGATTGGCGTGCTGCGCTGGCTGGTGCGGCGCAGCGCCAATCGCCGCTGGCGGCGCCTGGCCCGCGATTTCCGCAAACTGGCCATTGATCTGGGCGGCATGCAGATCAAGCTCGGCCAGTTCCTCTCCTCGCGCGCCGATGTGGTGCCGGAGGTGGTGCGCCGCGAACTGGCCGGGTTGCAAGATGAGGTGCCGCCGGCCCCGGCGAGCCATGTGCTCGAGGTCATCATCGAAGAGTTGGGCGCTCCACCCAGCGAGTTGTTCCTGCGCTTCGAGCAGGAGGCGGTCGCGGCCGCCTCCCTCGGTCAGGTGCACTTCGCGACGCTCCACGATGGGCGCGATGTGGCCATCAAGGTGCAACGCCCCTACATCGAGGAGATCATCGAGGTGGATCTGAGCGCGGTCACCTGGGTGATCCGGCTGGTGAAGAACTACCCGCCGATCCGGCGCCGCGCCGACCTGGAGGCCCTGCTGGCCGAGTTCGCCAGGGTCCTGATGCAAGAACTGGACTACGTGGAAGAGGGGCGCAACGCCGCGACCTTCCGCAAGAACTTCGCCGGGGTCCAGGGGGTCTATTTTCCCGAGCCGATCCTGGAACTGACCACCAGGCGTGTGCTGGTGATGGAGCGCATCAGCGGGATCAAGATCAGCGACCTGCGCACGCTGGAGGCGCTGGGGGTGAGCCGGGTGGAACTGGCGGCGCGGCTGAACAACTGCTATCTGAAGCAGTTTTTCATTGATGGCTTCTTCCATGCCGATCCGCATCCGGGGAACCTGTTCGTGCGGGTTGACCCCGAACTGCCGGTGAACTATGGCGTCTCGTCGAATGGCAAGGCGCCCGCGGGCAGCCCCAACGGGAACGGCGTGCTCCCCGATGGGCACCTCTTCGGTGACGCCGAGGCGCATGCCGTGGCGCCGGGACGGCCCTTCACCCTGATCTTCGTGGATTTTGGCATGGTCGGCGCCCTGCCGCCGCAGACGATGGATGTCGTGCGCGGGGGCGTGCTGGGCCTGGCGACGAATGATGCCGAGCGCATCGTCGACTCGCTGGATCGCTTGAACATGATCCTGCCCGGCGCCGACCGCCGCCCGATCGTCCAGGCGGTGCAGATTATGCTGCGTCACTCGTTTAATCGCACCATGCGCGAGATGACCAGCATTGACGTCGAGGCGATCTTCGAGGAAACCAAAGATATTGTCTACGATCTGCCCTTCCAGATCCCCCAGGATCTGTTGTACTTCGGGCGGGCGCTGAGCATGGTCGCCGGTCTGGCCACCGAGATCTGCCCGGATATCAACCTGTTCCACGAACTGCGTCCCTTCGCGCAGATGCTGCTGGAGCGCGAGCGTAATGGCATCAACTGGGCCGAGCGGGCGCAGAAGGAGTTGCGCGATCTGGGGCAGTTGCTCTTCTCGCTGCCCCGCCAGATGGAAGCCTACTACCGTTCGGCCAATCGCGGGGAGATCCAGATGCGCTCCGACCTGTCGCGCCTGGAGCGCGGCATCCGCCGTGTCGAGCGTTCGAGCGACCGGCTCGCCGGCGGGGTGCTGGCGACGGGCCTGTTCCTTGGCGGCGTGCAGTTGCGCACCCGCGGCTTCGAGAAGGAGGCCAACCGGGCGTGGATGGCGGCGGCGGCGGCGATTGTCTGGGCCCTCTGGCCCCGCGGGGAGAAGTGAGGGCGCTGAGCGGGTCCGGGACCCACAGATGGACATCCGCGCACTATTGCCCCGGAGCTGGCGGACGGCGTTCGCGCTGCTCGGCTGGCTCGCGCTGCTGCTCGGCGCGGCGCTGGCGCTCACCCTGGCGCTGCGGCCTGATCGCCGCGACGCATTGCGGCAGGCTGATCGGCTCTTCAGTGCGGGGCGCTACCACGAAGCGCTGTCGGTGTTGACGCCGCTCGCGCCAGCGTTGCCCGAAGCCCAGGCGCGCCTGGGCATGCTGCGGGCGCTGCGGGGCGAGCATACTCAGGCCGAGCGCCAGTTGCGCGCGGCGATGCTCCGTGGGCTCGGGCCTGTCGAGTACCAGCGGGCGCTGCTGTACCTGGGGCGCGCGCTGGCCGACTCGGGGCGATACGACCTGGCGGCGCGCACGTGGGCGCTGGTGGAAGATTGCCGTTCCGTCGAGGCGTGCGCCTATCGCGGCCCGGCGCGCGTGCTGGCCGCCGACGAGGCCCTGCGGCGGGGCGAATACCTGCTGGCCAGCGCCGGGCTGCAAGCGGCCCTGGCCGGGCCGCTGCCGACGCTCTGGGCCGAATCGGCCCGTTATCGCCTGGCCCTGGTGCGCGCCAACGAGGACTCCGAAGCCGCGCGCCGGGATCTGGCCCTCGCGGTCGCGCCGGAGCGCGCCGATCCACTGATCGCCCCGTTGCTTCCTGCGGTGGGCGACGGCCCGCTCCGCCTCCAGGCCGCGCTTGATGCGCCGCCCGCCGGGCGCCCGCAGATCCTGGGCCTGTTCTACCTGAGCCTGGGGCTCTACGGCCTGGCCGAGGAGCAGTTTGCGCGGGTTGACCCCCACGGCCCCGATGCCCTCGGCGCCGCGGCCTACGCCGCCTACACCCGCTGGCGCGCCGGCGATGCCAGCGGCGGCCTCCAGCGGCTGCAGGCCCTGGTCGAGGCGCATCCCGACGACCCGCGGGCGCGCACGCTCCTGGCGCTCACCTATCTCACGACCGATGCTGGCGATGCCGCGCAGGACGAACTGGACACCGTCGCGCGGCTGCGGCCCGATGATCCGGGCGTGGCCCTGGCCTGGGCCAGTTGGCACGCCGCGCGTCGGGAGTACGACCAGGCCAGTCGGGCCTATACGCGGGCGCTGGCCCTGGCCCCCGACTCCGAGCGGGGCCGCTACGCGCTCCTGGCGGCGAAGTTTCACCTTGCCACCACCTTCGAACTGTGTGAGACGGGATTGCCGTTTGCCGAGACCGCCGCGGCGGCGGCGCCTGGGGATCCGCAGGCCCTGACGTTGCTGGCCGCCCATCGCTACCACTGCGGCCAGTTTGCGGGCGCGGCAGAGGCCGCCCGCGCGGCCCGGCGGACCGGCGGCGGCCCCGATGCATTCTACTACCTGGGGGCAGCGCTGGCGGCCCTCGGCGACGCGGAGCAGGCGCGCAGCGCCCTCATCCGCGCCGCCGACCTGGCGCCCGCCTCCGACTGGCGCCGGAGGGCGGAACTGGCGCTGGGCATGCTGCCCCTCTATGCCTCTTCGAAGTAACCGTGCAGCCGGCGACCCAGCAGCGGGTCACGCAGCTTCTTGAGGGCCTCGCTCTCGAGTTGCCGCACCCGCTCCCGAGTCAGGTTGAGGCGCTGACCGATCTGCTCGAGGGTCAGCGCGGTTTCGCCGTACAGCCCGTAGCGCAGGCAGAGAATGTGGCGCTCGCGGGGCGTCAGGTGCGACAGCGCCTCGCTCAGATCGTCCCGCAGCAAGGCGTGCGAAACCTCATCCAGCGGCGAAGGCTGCAATGGGTCAGAGATGACCTCGGCCAGAGTGCCGGTGCCATCCTCGGTGTGCGGCTCGTCGAGCGACGTGGGGGTCAGCGCGGCCTGCTCGGCGCGTGTCACCTGCTCTGGCGTCAGCCCGGCTTCGCTGGCCACCTCTTCGGGCGTCGGTTCGCGGTCGAGACGCTGGATCAACTGCTGGCGCACGCGGGCCAGCCGCGCGAGCCGCTCACCCAGATGCACCGGCAGGCGCACCGTGCGCCCGTGATCGGCAATCGCCCGGCCAACACTCTGGCGGATCCAGTAGGTGGCGTAGGTCGAGAACTTCAGGCCCCGTCCGGGATCGAACTTATCCACGGCGCGCATCAGGCCGAGGCTACCCTCCTGGATGAGATCCAGCAGGCTCAGGCCGTGGCCCTGGTAGCGACGCGCGATGCTCACGACCAGACGCAGGTTCGAATTGATCAACTGGGCCCGCGCCCGCTCACCCGCGGCGACCTGCTGCTCCAGGCGCCGGCGCTCGGTGAGCGGCAGGTGCGGCTCGGCGGCGAGACGGTTGGCCGCTTCCAGGCCCTCGGCCATGGCGCGCGCGAGGGCCTGTTCCTGATCAAAGGTCAAGAGCGGCTCATCGCCGATCTCGTTCAGATACAGAATGATGGTGTCTGAAGCACCGGGGCTGATAACCGCCGGATTGGTCATGGGTCGCTCCCCTTTCAGGTTCGTTGTCCGGGCTGCGACCGAAGCAAACGAACGTGGTGGTTGTCCCGTTCAGCAGGGGGTGATCCGCGTGGGGACGAGAGCCAGCGGGAGCCGGGGCGCTCCCGGGGGACATCAAGAGACAAGTATAGACCAGGGGTCTAAGAATGGGCTTAGGTCTGGATGAGAGGAGGATGAGAGAAGGGGCCGAAAGGGTCAGACCATTGCGGATTGGAGCTGTTTGGATGTGAGATCGCCGTCTATCGCCACCCTCTCCGCCGCGTCCTGGGCGCCATCAGGCCAGCGAGAGGTCGCGTTTCTTCTTCTCGCGGCGCCGCTCATCGGCGCTGAGCAACTTCTTCCGCAGGCGCCAGCCCTTTGGGGTGACCTCGACCAGTTCGTCGTCGCCGATGTACTCGATGGCGTCGTCGAGCGAGAGGGTGCGCGGGGCCTCGAGGCGGAGGTTCTCGGCGCCCTTGTTGTTGCGGATGTTGGTCAGGTGCTTCTCCTTACAGACGTTCACCTCCAGGTCCACGTCGTGGATATGCTGGCCAACAACCATGCCCGCGTAGACCTCCTGGCCGGGGGTGACGAAGAAGACCCCGCGATCCTGCACCTGGTAGATGCCGTAGGTGGTGACGACGCCGCTTTCGGAGGCGATCAGCGAGCCATTCTCACGGGCGGTGATGTCACCGGTGAAGGGCGCGTAGCCGTAGAACAGACTATTGAGCACCCCGGTGCCGCGTGTGGCGGTCAGGAAGAGTTGGCGGAAGCCGAGCAAGCCGCGGGTCGGGACCAGATAGACATAGTGCACGCTGCCATCATCGCGGACGTGCATATCGCGCATCTCGCCCTGGCGTCTGCCGAGCAGTTCAACCACCACGCCCTGGTAATCGGCGGCCACCTCGATCTCGACCAGTTCGATCGGTTCCAGGCGGGCGCCGTGCTCATCCTGGTGGAAAATCACCTCGGGACGGGAGACCTGGAACTCGTAGCCTTCGCGGCGCATGGTTTCAATCAGAATGCCGAGGTGGAGTTCACCGCGCCCGGAGACCAGAAAGACATCGGGGCTATCGGTATCTTCGACGCGCAGGGCCACGTCGCGTTCGGTCTCCTGGTAGAGGCGTTCGCGGAGCTTGCGCGAGGTCACGAAAGTTCCTTCGCGACCGGCGAAGGGGCTGGTATTGACGCCGAAGGTCATGCGCACTGTCGGCTCTTCGACCTTGATCGGGGGGAGAGCCTCGGGTTGGAGCGCATCGGCGATGGTATCGCCGATGCCCGCGTCGCCGATGCCGGCGAGGGCGATAATATCGCCGGCGCGGGCCGACTCAACCTCCTGGCGCTGCAGGCCATTGTAGACAAACAGCCGGCTGAGGCGCGCGGGATGGATGGCCCCCTGGCGATCGATGCGCACGAGGGCCTGCCCCTTGCTGATCGTGCCGCGACTGAGCCGGCCCGTAACAATCTTGCCCTTGTAGTCGTCGTAGCTACTGGTGGTTACCAGGAACTGGGCCGGGGCGTCCACGTCAACCGCAGGGGGCGGGATGCGGTCGAGAATGGCCTCGAAGAGCGGTTCGAGCGAGTCGTGCAGCTTGAGCGGCGAGCGGCCGGCGTGACCGGCCAGGGCGTTGGTGAAGATGGTGGCGAACTCGGCCTGTTCGTCGCTGGCGCCGAGATCCACGAAGAGGTCGAAGGTCTCGTTGACGACCCAGTTGGGGCGGGCCTGGGGCCGGTCAATCTTATTGACCACCACGATGGCGCGGTGGCCGGCCTGCAGGGCCTTGCGCAGCACGAACTTCGTCTGGGGCATGGGGCCGTCAACGGCATCAACCAGGAGCAGGACGCCATCAACCATGTTCATGACCCGTTCCACCTCGCCGCCAAAATCGGCGTGGCCGGGCGTATCCACGATGTTGATCTTCGTGCCCCGGTAGCTAACGGCAGTGGTTTTCGAGAGGATGGTGATGCCCCGCTCGCGTTCGAGGGCGTTAGAGTCGAGCACCCGTTCCTCAACGGCCTGGTTCTCGCGAAAGACGCGGCTCTGCCTGAGCATCGCGTCCACCAGGGTGGTTTTACCGTGATCGACGTGGGCAATAATGGCAATGTTTCGAATATCGTGACGCAGCATACACCCTCGGCGCCCGCCGGGCGCATTTGTGGCGACACATAGAGACGCTCAGGCGCCTCACGCGGCAAGCCTGAGCGTTTGCTCTGCTTCTATTGTACCACAGGTGAGCCGGGGCCGCGGAGCGTGACGCAACGTTTTGCGCGGCGCCTTGTTCCGTCGGGCTAACGTGAACAT
>DAOTYR010000495.1:0-3711 GCA_034434655.1 Chloroflexaceae bacterium | reverse complement strand
GGATCGCGCGGCGTCACCCCCTCCCCCGGATCTACGCCTTCGTCACCCGGCTCGGCCAGGCGGCCCAACAGCTCCGCGAGAATGCCAATCCCAACCTGGTGCTGGAGAATCTGGCCCTGCATGCGCCGGGGGGGTGACTGGGTGTGGCGAAACGTTCTGCACCATCGGGGGTACGCGAACCGGCGAACGGGACCGGGCAGCGGTGGTATGCTGTTACCCCGCATCCTATTGAAACCCTGCTCACCTGGGTGAAATCTGGCGCGATCGCCAACCTCAACACCCACACGCCCGCAGCGCTCTACGCAGCCTTTGCACTTGAGGAGGCCAGGCGCATTGGGGATCGATTGGAGGTCCATTACACGCCCAGGCACGGGAGTTGGTTGAACATGGCGGAGATTGAGTTAAGCGTGCTCAGCCGGCAGTCCCTTAGTGGCGGTCGCGTGGACGTGGAGACCGAAGACGCCAAAGAGGTAGGCCGTTGTCCAGTAGAGGGCGGGGAAGAGCACCAGAGGCACGGCGACGGCGCCGAAGACCGTGCTGAGCAGCGCACCGCTGAGGATGCTGAAGGCCGTGGTCGCCAGGAACTCGAAGATATACAGGGTCATCACAGCGGCGAAGTTAGCGCCGGCGATGCGCAGGTTGGTGAACACATCGAAAAAGACGCCAACCTTGCCTGTCGCCGCGTAGCGCACCATAGCTACCCGATACAGCGGGTAGGTGGCCAGCCAGTAGACAATCGGCAGTATCACCGAGATCAGGGCGGCCAGGCCCAGGTCGGCGAGCAGGGCCCCGAAGCTGACCGCGTCGCCGGTGAAGGTCTGGAAGAGCCAGAAAAGCACTGTCAGGCCGACCTCGATTGACTTGAAGCCAAAGAGGGCCAGCAGAAAGATCTGGGGCAGGAAGTACAGCCCGGTCATCGCCCAGAGGATCAGCCCATCGGCAAAGAAGCGCCCAAAGTCCCGCAGGTCGGGTATGGGCTGGAGCTCGTTCCGTGACACGCGCCGCACGACGTCCAGGCGCCAGCCGCGCATAATGATGAAGTTGAACACCGGCACGAAGTGCACCAGCGGTAGCCACCACATGCGCTCGATCCAGTCGGGTCGCTGGAACGGCCAGATCAGGGCCCGCAGGTAGTCGGGACGCTCAGGATCGGCCGGGGGTATCGGCTCCACGGGCGTACTGCCGCCAGGCGGCGCGGTAATCGTCGGCGAGGTCGGGTTGGGGGACGGGACGCTCGCCTCGCCGGTCAGGGGTGTGCCACAACTTGCGCAGAAGCGATGCCCAAACTGATTCGGCGCTCCGCAAGAGTGGCAGTTGGAGGTCGAACCACCACCCAATGATGGTGAAACCATTTGCATCGACGTCCCAGCTCCTTTCAAAGTGTGCGCGATTATGGGTAAATCGAATATAGCAATTCTACGTGTGCCGTGAAGGCCCAAACCTTCAGTTGCGGCGCGGGGAGTTTCCCTATCGCTAAGCGCGACCCCTGGCCGCAACTGACAGGCTTACAACCTGCGTAGGATTGCTAATGGTCTTTGAATACATAATCCGCTCTAGCCCGCGCAGGCGGGCTTCGCATCCCATAGCCGAGGGCTTCAGCCCCACGGCCAGATCGACATACCGGATGAATTTCTCAATAACCATAATGCCCGCGCTCCCAGGAGACATGTGAATACTTACGTGGGCAGAACGCTGCGAACGGTACATCTCCTACGAACCATGTCTAAGGCATGGTTCAAAACCTGCGGTTTGGGCTTGACAGTCCGGCGGGGAGGTGTGGAGGGGCCTGGCCCCGCCACGGCCACCCCCGTGGTCCTGTGTCGAGGCGAACTGTCAAGTGCGTTTGAACCATGCCTAAGGAATGGAACTGAGCATGTTGCGACCCGCGATCGCTGCAATGCTGATGTTGGCTCTGTTCGTCTCGTTCGTTCCAGGCGCCCCGCTGGCGGGCGCCGCTCCCCGGCAACCCGCGGGACCGCCCACGCTCTTCGGTCTGAACATGTACATCACCGGCCGCGAGCGCAGCGATGCCGAGGCCGCCGCCCTGGTGGCCATGGCCACCCGCATCGGCGCCGGTTGGACCCGCGAGGAGATCTGCTGGGCCTGCTGGGGCCGGGAGGCCGCGAACACGTTTTACGATCGGCGCATCGGCCTGCTCGCCGACGCGGGCATTGGCATCATTGGCATGCTCCTGACCACGCCCGAGCAGTTCCGTGATCCAGGTTGTGTGGCCCACGCCAGAGCCACCAACCAGCCAGCGTACTGGTGCGCGCCAACCGATATGGACGCCTACGCCCGCTGGGTTGGCCAGGTGGTCGAGCGCTACGACGGTGACGGCGCCAACGACGCCCCCGGCTCGCCACGAGTGGCCGCCTGGGAGATCTGGAACGAGCCGGATATGGACGGCACCTGGCTGCCCCAGGCCGACCCGGCGGCCTACGCCGTGATGCTGCGCAAGGCCTATGCCGCGGTCAAACAGGCTGATCCGACCGCGCTCGTGCTGAACGGCGGGGTCTACGTCTTCGACGCGGTCGGCCAGCATGCCTTTATGGACCGGGTGGTCGAGTTGGCGGGCTGGGAGAGCTTTGACGTGCTCTCCATCCACCCCTGGCTGATTGACCACGCCCCTGATGATCCTGCGCTGATCAATCCCCGCGAGCGCTTCGATGTGACCATCCCCGGGCGGCTGGAGCTGGCGAAGCGCTGGGCGGCCCGTGGCGGCAAGCCGGTGTGGATCACCGAGGTGGGCTGGAGCGTCTGCGGCGAGGCCTGCGCGCCCCGGTTCGCCAGGAGCCTCGATCAGCAGGCCGATTACCTGGTGCGCACCTTCGTGCTGGCGGCGGCGGCGGGTATTCCCCACGTCAGCTATTTTCAGCTCGAGGACAAGTTCAACGGCGCGCAGCAGCCCTGGGGGCCGGCGGCGATCATTGACGACGCCCTCAACCCCAGGCCGGCCTACCTGGCCTACGGCACGCTGGTCGCCCAGTTGCAGTTCGCGCGCTACGAGGGAACCGGGCCGGCCCACCGCCCCGGCCGTCTGGCCCACCACCGCTTCGTCCAGCCCGACGGCGGCAGCGTTGAGGTGCTCTGGAGCCTCGGCGAGCCGCGCGGCGTCGAGTTGCCGCTGGCGCCGGGGCGCAGCGCGGCCCTGATCCAGCGTGATGGGGCCGAGCAGTCGCTTGCGGGCAGCGTGGCGAGTTTCAGTGTGGGGGAGCGCCCGGTGTACCTGCGCCAGATGGCGCCCGGCCGGTCACGCAGCTTCGCCGAAACGGGGTTCACGGTGAGCGGGGTGTTTCTGGCGGCCTGGGAGCGGGGCGGTGGGCTGAGCGTCTTTGGCCTGCCGCTGACGCCGGAGCGGGTGGAGCGAGGCGCCGATGGGCGCGACCGGCGCGTGCAGTGGTTCGAGCGCAACCGGCTGGAGTACCACCCCGAGAATCCGCCGCCCAACGACGTGCTCAGCGGGCTGCTCGGGGTCGAATACCTGGCGCGCCGCGGCATTGACTGGCGCAGCCTGCCCACGGTGAGCGGGGCCGGGCCCGGCTGCCGCTACTTCCCCGAAACGCAACACAGCCTCTGCCCGCCCTTCCGCGCCTTCTGGGAGCGCAACGGCGGCCTGGCGACGTTCGGCTACCCGCTCAGCGAGCCGCTGACCGAAGCGGTGGAAGGCGGGCGCGCGTTGACCGTGCAGTACTTCGAGCGCAGCCGCTTCGA
>DAOTYR010000494.1:0-4662 GCA_034434655.1 Chloroflexaceae bacterium | reverse complement strand
CCGCCCGCGTTCCCGGGCCGTTTTCATCGCGGCGTTGCGCGCCATGCGCATGACCGTCTAACGTGAACATGGGGGAACCAGGTTCTCCCATAGCCCCGCCCGCAGGGAGGGTCTGGCCCTCAAGCAGGGGGATGGGGAAACCGGGTTTCCCCATCCTCCCACCCGGTGGGAGGGATCGGGAGGGCGCAGCCCTCCCAGGAAGGATGTTCATCCCGTCGGTGCGCGGCGGAGCCGCATGGACGGCTGACTAGAAAATAATCTGATCGACATTGGCCTGGTCAAGGCTCGACCAGGGCGTGCGCACCACTCCGCTGCGGATCTGGCGTCCGAGGCGCAGCACGGCGAGCAGCGCCACCGACAGGGCCAGCAGGCTCATCGAAGTGGCATAAACCGCGGTGTAGCCGAGGGCCACATCGGCGGTGGCCCGCTGCACCAGGTCGCGCATCAGGCCGCCGCCGATGGTGCCGAAGCCCTGCGCCAGGGCCTGGGTGATGCCCCACAGCCCGATGAAGAGACCGGCGTGGTTCTTATCCACCAGGCTCATCACCAGGGCCAGGGCGCCCACGATGAACACGCCCCGCCCGGCGCCGATCAGCGTTGCACCGACGCGGAAGGGATTCACCAGCGCCCCGCTGCTGGAGAGCGTCACCACCAGAAAGCCCGCCAGACCGACCAGGCAACCGCCGGCGATCAGCGGCACCGGCGAGCGCCCGCGCCAGAGCAGCACTGCCGAGAGAACGATCCCCAGCAGCATCCCCGCGCCCCACAAGGCGGTGAGTTGGGTGGTCTGCGCCACGCTCATCCCCAGCACCTGGCCGCCATACGGTTCGAGCAGCACATCGTGGGTGGCGAAGCCCAGAGTCGCCAGGAAGAGCACCACGAACAGGTTGCGCAGCGGGCGCTGAGCGGCCAGCAAGCGCACCGACTCGAGCAAGGTCTGGCGCACCTGGATAGGCTCGCCGACATCTTCGAGCTTGCCGTCGGGTCTGAGCCGCTCCTGGTTGTACATCGCCACGAACGTCAGGGCCACGAACACCACTGCCGACCCCTGCATCACCTGGATCAGGCGGATGTGGTCGTAGCGGATCAGCAACTGGCCCATCACAATCGAACTGACGATCGTGCCCAACACCAGCATGATCCACAACACCCCGAGGACCTGACCACGCTGGCGCGAGGGGGTGATGTCGCTGACCGTCGCCAGATAGATCGTCTCGACCGCATTCACGCCGATGCCATAGGCCAGGAAGATCAGCGTGCAGACGATCATGGCAACCGGGAAGGTCAACGCTCCATCGCCGCTCAAGAGGATCAGCGAGAAGGGCGCGGTTGCCAGGCCGCCATAGGTGAGCATGGCACCAAAGACCAGGTAGGGGGTGCGCCAGTTGCCCGCGGCCCGGTCAACATCGGAGCGAAAACCGATCATCGCCCGCGCCGGCGACACGAAGTAGTGAATGGCCAGCAGGAAACCCACCGCCACGGCAGGGATGCGCAACTCGTCGATCAGCACGCGGTTGAGGGTGCCGGTCAGGGGCGCCAGCGAAACGCCCATGCCAAACTGAAACAGCCCGAGCCTGAGGATGCCCATCCAGCGCGCCACGTCCGGGTTGCGCGCGAGCCAGCGCCGCGCGCCCTCCACCGGGCGCATCAGCATCCTGCCTGCTGCCATCGTCACACTCCTCGCCAGTCACCCTTGCGCTACGCGCGCCCCACCGGGACACAATACAGGAACTTCCCCGGCAGGGCTGCGCCCTCCCGGATGCTCCATCCGGCGGATGCTTTGTCGTATTATAGCACGCAGCTAAAAAAAGCGGTATGAGAAGCATTAACCGCACGTGTTCCCATCTGGGCTACTCCTCGCGCCCGGGAGCGCGGGCGTCCCGCCCGCGTGGCGTCTCCGCGGGCACGCTGCCTGCGCTCCGAAGAGCAATGTGATGGTCTTTGAGAAATTCATCCGCTATGCCGGGCTGGCCGTGGGGCTAAAGCCCTCGGCTACGGAATGCGAAGCCCGCCTGCGCGGGCTAGAGCGGATTATTTATTCAAAGACCATACCATGTGCGCATGAACCCTCTCCGGCACACCCCCGGCCAGGTGTGGTATGATACCCGGTAACCACAAACTGGACGCGGTGGAGAGGTGCAGGAAGGCTGCGCCTTCCCGCATACCCCGGGTTCCCTGCCAGCGGTGGGGAGGCAAGCACGTAACGCCGGTTCATGAATCCTGGCCGGTGGTCCAGCGTATCAACCCCAGGCAGACGTATGAGCCGTATTGCCAGAATCTTCGCCCGCCTGCGCGCCGAGGGACGCATCGCCCTGATGCCCTTCCTCACCGTCGGCTTCCCCGAACGCGACAGCGCCCTCGAGCTGGTGCCCGCCATGGAAGCAGCCGGCGCGAGCATCTTTGAACTGGGCGTGCCGTTCTCGGATCCGCTCGCCGACGGCGCCACCATCCAGCGCGCCGCGCAGCGCGCCCTTGCCAACGGCATCACGCTAGCGGATTGCCTGCGCACCGTGGCCACGCTCCGCGAACGGGGCACGCAGGCGCCCCTGCTGTTGATGGGCTACTACAACCCGCTGCTGCGCTACGGGATCGAACGCGCTTCCCGCGACCTGGCCGCCGCGGGCGGCGATGGCTGGATCGTGCCGGACGCGCCTCCCGAAGAGTCGGCTGAACTGCGGGCCGCCGCGCGCTCCTACGGCCTGGATACGATCATGTTCGTGGCCCCGACAACGCCAGAAGAACGGGTCGCGGCGATCAGCGCCCAGGCCAGCGGCTTCATCTACGTGGTCTCCCTTACCGGCGTTACCGGCGCGCGCCAGAGCCTGGCCGCCAACCTCGGGGAGGTCATTGCCCGCGTGCGTCGCCATAGCGACCTGCCGCTGGTCGTCGGCTTCGGCATCAGCAACGCCAGCCACGTGGCCGAAGTGGCCCGGCTGGCCGATGGCGCGATCGTCGGCAGCGCGTTGCTCGCCCATCTGGAGCGCCTGCCGCCCGATCAGGTCGCGGGCGGGGCAGCCGCGTTTGTGCGCGCGTTGCTGGCGCCGCAGGAGTGACCCGCGACCGCGTTGTTGTTCTCGCTCAGAGGGGCTGCGCTTCCCCGAACGTGCAAAGGAGCAACAACGCAGGCTTCAGGCGCCTGGCGCCGCCGATGTTCCACAATGAGGAGGAACGATGGAAGCGAAAGCGTATGTGTTGATTGAAGCCGAGTCCGGGCGCGTCGCCGAAGTGCTCACCGCCCTGCGCGCCATTGACGGCGTGAGCGCCGCCGATGCCGTGACCGGCCCCTATGACATCATTGCCACCGTGCAGACGCCGGACCCCCGCAATATTGGCCGGCTGGTGATGAACCAGATCCAGGGCGTCGAGGGCATTAAACGCACGGTTACGTGCATTGTGATCGGATAGGTGCCTGACAGGTCCGGTCCTTCAGGGCACACGTAGGATTGCTCTACCAGCATCGAGAGAGAGAGCGCTATGACGTCGTCGAGCCGAGGGTTGGAAGGGGTCATCGCCGCGCAGACCGGGATCAGCTTCATTGATGGGGCCAACGGGCGCCTGTTTTACCGTGGCATCGACATCAACGAACTGGTCGAGCATTCGACCTTCGAGGAGACTACCGCCCTCCTCTGGTACGGAGATCTGCCCACCACCAGGCAACTTGACAGCTTCAAGCGCAAGATGGCCGAGAACCGCCTCGTGCCCAACGAGATCATCGCCCTCCTGCTGCTGCTGCCCAAGAAAACCTCGCCAATGGGTGTGCTGCGGACGGCCGTTTCGGCGCTGGCGCCGTTTGATCCCGAAACCGGCGACAACTCGCTGGAGGCGAATGTCAACAAGTCCATTCGCCTTACCG
The DNA here is from genome assembly GCA_034434655.1 of Chloroflexaceae bacterium. Lineage (GTDB taxonomy): Bacteria > Chloroflexota > Chloroflexia > Chloroflexales > Chloroflexaceae > JACAEO01. The sequence goes on along the minus strand of DAOTYR010000494.1, from coordinate 809 downwards.
CTGCGCTGCCGACGATCGTGGCCGCGTGGGAGCGCATCCGCAATGGCCTGTGGCCGGTCACGCCCAGCGAGCATCTCGACCATGCCGCCAACTTCCTGTACATGCTCACCGGCGTCGAACCCGACGCGGAGACGGCGCGGGTGCTCGACCAGTGTCTCATCCTGCACGCCGATCACGGCCTGAACGCCAGCACCTTCGCCGCGCGCATTACGGCCTCGACCCTGTCGAACCTCCACAGCGCGATCGTCTCGGCCATCGGCACCCTCAAGGGGCCGCTGCACGGCGGGGCCAATGAGCAGGTGATGCGCATGTTGCTCGAAATCGGCAACCCCGAGCGCGTCGATCAGTATATGCGCGGGGCGCTGGCGGCCAGGAAGAAGATCATGGGCTTCGGTCACCGCGTCTATAAGGCCGACGACCCCCGCGCGCTCTGGCTCCAGCGTCTGGCCGCCGGCCTGGCCGATCGCACCGGCAACCGGCGCTGGTTCGAGATGAGCGAGCGCATTCGCGCCATCGTGCAGGCGGAAAAGAGCCTCCCGGTCAATGTGGATTTCTATTCCGCCTCGGTGTACTACACGCTGGGCGTGCCGATTGACCTGTTTACGCCCATCTTTGCCATCAGTCGCGTCGCTGGATGGACGGCCCACGTGTACGAGCAGTACTCCGACAATCGCCTCATCCGCCCCGAAGCGGAGTACATCGGCCCGCTGGACGTGCCCTACACACCTATCGAGCAGCGTCATTAACGCTATAATGGTCCTTTGAATACATACTCCGCTCTCGCCCGCGCAGGCGGGCTTCGCATCCCG
>DAOTYR010000493.1:0-5546 GCA_034434655.1 Chloroflexaceae bacterium | reverse complement strand
ACGTGCGCGGTGGAGGGGTGCGGGGAGTCCGTCTCCCCGCGTACCCTTTCCCGTCCGCGGCGGCCAGGCAGCCTGACGAAACACTCCCGGCGCCCCCGCCGCGGGCGGGCAACAACCGGTTGGCGGAGGGCCGCAGGTCCTCCACCCCTCCCCGCCGGAAGGCGACTGCGTAACTCCTGTGATGTGAAAGGTGTTGGCCCGGGAGCTACGCTCCCGCCTTCTGGGGAAGCGCAACGCTGAGCGGTCGCAGGGCGTAGCCATCGAGGGTGGCGCGCCAGCGCAAGCGCGCCAGGGCCGCGTCGCCCCGCGCGTAGTCGCGGGCGGCGCCGAGCGCGGCCTGGGCCAGCAAGAAGGCCAGCGTCAGGCCGGGGAACGGCCCGTGGGGGTACTGCCGGTAAAACCGCGCCCGGCCCCAGGCCGCGATGGCGCGGGTTGTCTGCGGGACCTGGCGGGCGCTCAACGACACCCGGTGCCACATCCGCGCCCGGGGCACACACCAGATCTCGAAGCCGGCTGCTCGCGCGCGGTAACAGAAATCGGCATCCTCATAGTACATCGCGTAGCGGCTGTCCAACGGGCCGATCCGCGAAAACACCTCGCGACGCACCAGCATCGCGCACCCGGTGACGGCGTCGACCCGCAGGGGGCGCCCGCGGGCCCGGCGCAGCGCGGCGCCCCCCAGGTTGACCGGCACGGGGAGCAGCGCGGAGCGGCGCGTTCCGGCCTGCCACAGACGCGCGGGGGCATCGTAGTAGTAGATCGCCGGCCCCAGAATACCTGCCCGTGGCAGCGTCACCGCCGCCTCCCGCAGGCGCGGGATCATGTCCGCATCGGCGATGGTATCGTTGTTCAGGAGCAGCACCGACCCGGCGCCGGCCTGCAGCGCCGCCTCGATCCCCGCGTTCATCCCCCCGGCAAAGCCGCGATTGGACTCCAGCGCCACCACCATCACCTGATCGCCAAAGACCTCCCCGAACTGACGCAGCGAATCATCGGATGAGGCGTTGTCAACAATGATGATCGCGCTCCCCGCCGACAAGCCCCGCTGCAGCGAACGGACGCAGGCGATGGTATCCCCCGGCAGGTTCCAGTTGAGCACAATCACGGATAGCGGTTCCCAACCGGCTGCCGGCCCATCGGTTTGCATATCCCTTTGCCTTTCCCCACGAATTGCCCTATAATGCCCGCGGTTTGCATACGGCTACAATGCGACTTCCTCTCGGCGGGGGTTGCCGGAGCCTGCGGCCTCCGCAGGATTTCCCCTTCCGGCGGAGCAACGCCGCGCTCGAACGGAGCTTTCGGAGGAGCGAAGCCCCTGCGAACCCCCTAACGTGAACATAGGCTCTCGAAGAGGGGTGTGGGGAAAAACCGGGTTTCCCCACGCCCCCGCCCCGCAGGGGCATGGGGAAACCCGGTTTCTCCAGCCTCTCACTCAGTGGGAGGGTTTGGGCGGGCGCAGCCCTCCCAAAAACGATATTATTTTCATCCCGTTGTAGTAAGACGGCAATACACCACCAGAGTACCATGAAGGTGCTGTTCATATGTGGGCGCGAGCCAGAATACGTCCGCAATCAAATTATTCTCAGAGCGTTACATCAATTTGCAGAGGTCAATGTCATTACCGATAGCGGAAAAACCTATCTGGGCCGGCATTTCCGCCTGCTGTTCAAACTTCTATTACGCTATCGAGAGCATGACATCGTCTTTGTCGGCTTTTATGGCTACCTTCTCGTGCCGCTGTTGCGCCTGTTGAGCCGAAAGCCGATTATTTTTGACGCATATCTTTCAACGTACAACACGCTGTGTTTTGACCGTCGCGTGGTCAAACCCGACTCGCTGCTGGGCAGACTGGTGTTCTTGATGGATCGCCTGGCATGCCGGCTGGCCGATATCGTCATTCTTGACACGCGGGCGCACAGCGCTTACTTTTCCAACCTGTACCATCTTCCCCTCGAGAAGTTCCGCGTGCTCTATCTCGGCTACGACGAAGAACTCTTCTACCCGCGCAGCGCGCCGCCCGAACGCCCGTTCCGCGTATTCTACTATGGCTCCTTTCTGCCGCTGCAGGGCATCGAGTACGTGGTGCGGGCAGCCAAGTTGCTGGAAGACGAGCCTGACATCGTCTTCCAGATCGCCGGCGACGGCATGCGCTCCGGCGAGATCCGCGCCCTCGCCGAGTCGTTGAACTGCAAGAACATCGGCTTTCTCGGCTGGATCCCCTACCATCAACTGCCCGATGCCATCGCCCAGGCTTCGGTCTGCCTGGGCGGGCATTTCTCGGATACCGCCAAGGCCCAGCAGGTGATCGCCACCAAGACGTTTCAGTTCCTCGGCATGGCCAAGCCGACCATCGTCGGCGACAATCCCGCCAATACCGAGATCTTCACCCATGGCGAACACGTGTACATGTGTCGCGTGGCCGATCCGCGCTCGCTGGTCGACGCTATCCTCACCCTGCGCGCCAACCGCGCCCTGCGCGAGAAGATCGCCTGGGGCGGCTACCGCCATTCTATCGAACGCTACAGCAGCGCGCGCATCGGCGCGACGCTCCGCGATATTCTGCGAGAAGCGCATGCGGCTGTGCCTGGTGAGCCTTGATTTCGCCCCGGCGCGCACCTCGGGTCTGACCATTTACGCCGAACGGCTGGCCCGCCTCCTGGCGAACCACGGCCACGCCGTCACGGTCGTCGCCGCGCGCCGTCCTGGCCTCCCCGGGCGGACCTTCGCCGATGGCATCGCGGTCGAACGCCTGCCCATCGGGCGCAGCGACTGGATCGGCTATGGGCTGCGCGCCGCGCGCCACGTCGCGCGACGCCGGGCCAGGGGCGATTTCGATCTGGTCCACTTCCTGGACGTGCATTTCGCCTGGGCCTACCGCGGCCCTTTCGTGGCCAGCCTGCTCCAGTCGTTCCGGCAGCGCCTCACCGCCGATGGCGGCCAACCCTATGCCTCTTCGTGGCCCAACCGGGTGTTCCGGCGCGCCTACTACAGCGGCGCGTTGCGCTGCATGGAGCGCCCGGCCCTGCGCCGGGCCGGCGCGCTGGTCTCCTTGAGCGAGGCGACGCGCCAGGAGTTCGTGCGGCACTACCACATCCGGCCCGAGCGCATCATGCTCACCCCACCCTCGATTGACCCCGCGCGCTTCGCCCCTCCGCCCGCGGAGACGGTGGCCGCTCTGCGCCGGCGCCTGGGCCTGGAGGGCCGGCGCGTGCTCCTGCACGTCGGGTTTTCCACCCCGCGCAAGGGCCTGGAATACCTGGTCGCCGCCCTGCCCGCCCTGCCCGCCGACACGCGCCTGGTGCTGGTCGGCACGTGGGAGTCGGGGTACCGCGAGAAGGTGCGGGCCGCGGCGGGCCCGGCCTGGGAACGGGTGCTCGAAACCGGGAGCGTGCCCGACGCGGAGATGCCGATCTACTTCGCCCTGGCGGAGCTGCTGACGCTCCCCTCGTTGCTCGAAGGCTTCGGCTTGCCCGCGCTCGAAGCCATGGCCTGCGGCACGCCGGTGATCGCGACCACGGCCGGCGCCCTGCCCGAGGTGGTTGGACCCTGCGGCATCCTCGTGCCGCCACGGGACACGCCGGCCCTGGTCGCGGCCATCCGCGCCCTGCTGGAGGATGAAGCGCGCCGCGCGCATCTGGCGCGCTGCGGGCGCGAGCGCGCGCGCGGCGCCTTCTCGCCCGAACAGGAGTACGCGACACTGATGCGCGCCTATCGGCAGATGACCGATGTGATGTAATACCATTTTGGATCGTAGTTTCTGGATTGTAGATTGCCGTATAATGGCCTCCCAAACCCACTCGCGGGCGGGGGCGTGGGGAAACCCGGTTTCCCCACGCCCCTGCTCTGCACCAACGAGATGCAAAAAGGTTGTCCTGGGAGGGCCGCGCCCTGGTGGCTTCCACAACCGTGATTGACATCCAGCGGCCCCCGATTTATAGTGTGGCGCGGCGCAGCCGCGTAGATGCGTCGAATACACGAACGCAAGCCGGGAAAGGCATGGAGGCAGTCACCGCGAGCACAATCCCCCTGGAACACATCGCCTGCCCGTTGTGCTCCGCGACCGGATATCGGGTGCGTTACCAGATCCCCGATCTGGCTCTCGATCGCCCTGGTATCTTTACTCTGGTTGAGTGCGCAGGGTGTGGGCTGCTTTATCAGAATCCACGCCCTTCATTGCGTGATATTGGGACCTTCTATCCTCCTGACTACGAACCGTTTGGCCTTACGCCGCCCTGGGCCGAATCGCGGCGGCTGCGTCAAGTGTTGCACCTCTACGGGTTGAAGAAGCGCTGGGGCGTTGTCGAACGGTTTGCGCCTTCTCGTGAGCGGCATCGCGCCATTCTCGATGTTGGCTGTGCCACAGGCCTGTTTCTGGCGGCAGGGAGCGACGACTGGCGCAAAGTTGGCGTCGAGCTTTCCACGTATGCGGCGCGTTACGCCCGCAGCCAGTTCGGGTTGACCGTCTACGAAGGCACCCTGGAGGACGCGCCCCTGGAAGGGCCTCTGTTCGATGTCATAACGATGTGGGACGTGTTAGAACACCTGCACGACCCTCTTGCGAGTCTGCGGCGCGCGCGCGCGTTGCTCCACCCCGATGGCATCCTGGTAGCCCGTGTGCCCAATCGCGATGCCCTGGAGGTCTGTTGCTTCGGCGACGCCTGGGCAGGTTTTGATCAGCCCCGGCACATGGTTGTGCCCGACCCGCTCCGGATCAGGTTACTGCTGGAACGCGCCGGCTTCCAGGTAACGGCCCTGCCTCCAATGGGAGGAAGTTACGGGGTGATCGTGTTAAGCTGGACATTCTGGCTCAAAAAGCACGTTCGAGAGGAACGGCGACGGCGTCTGGCGCGACGGGCGCTCGACAACCTTCCGATGCGTCTGGCGCTGCTGCCGGCCATCTGGCTGATCGAGCATCTGCTGGGCCGGGGGTCCTCGATCACGGTTGTCGCCCAACCAACCGGAGGAGCATGCTGAAAGCTCTGTGGAAACGTGGGCGCGTGATCTGCGATCACCCCTCCTGGCGTCGCGCAACGCTCGCGCTGATCCTGCTGGCCAGTCTTGGCGCAGTCGGGTGGATCATCGTCCGTGACTGGTCCAATCTGGTCACGTATGCATGGCATTTCGAGTGGGCCTACCTGGCCCTCAGCGGCCTGGCCTATGTGCTGGTGCTGTCACTGGCGATTGGCGCCTGGATCGTGATTATGGTCGGGCTGCGCACTGAACTGTCATGGAAGCAGCACGGACAGTTTTTTCTCTACTCCTGGTTGGCGCGGCGATTACCGACACCGCTCCCCTTTGTCGCCAGCCGCGTGCTGCTCTACGAGCAGGCCGGAGTTGCCCGGCGCCTGAGCCTGGCCGCCATCGTCTGGGAGCAATTGCTGCTCTTCGCCTCCGGAGGCTGGCTGGTCGTTCTGCTCTTCCCGTTCACCCCCGCGCTGAGCCAGCGCCTGCCGCTGGCGCCGACGATCCTGCTGGCGGTGATCTGCGCCGGTCTGGTGTTGCAGCCGCAGGTCCTGGCCCGCGGGCTGAACTGGCTGTTGCGGCGC
>DAOTYR010000492.1:0-7968 GCA_034434655.1 Chloroflexaceae bacterium | reverse complement strand
GTTAGAAGGAACGGGCATGAAACCACTTAAGGGGCAGATTGTCCTGCTCACCGGGGCAGGGGGAGGCTTCGGGCAGGTATTGACGCGCCTGCTCTTGCGCGAGGGTTGCCTGCTGATCCTGAGCGACCTGCGGCGCGAGGCGCTGCTGGAGAGCGCCACGGCAGCGGCACAGGCGGCGGGAGAGGCGCCAGGGCGCGTCCTGGGCTTCATCGAGGCCGATCTGAGCCAGGCGACAGGGGCGACGCGGCTCTACGCCGAGGTGACACGTATCAGCCCGCGGGTCGATATCCTGGTGAACAATGCCGGCATCGCCGTCTATGGTCGCTTCGACCAGATCCCTCGCGAACGGTGGGAACCGCTGATGGAGATCAACCTGCTGGCGCCGATGCGCCTGACCTACCTTTTCCTGCCGCAGATGATCGCCCGGCGCAGCGGGCACATTGTCAACATCAGCTCGGCGGCGGGGCTGGTCGGGGTGCCGGGGATGAGCGTCTACAATGCCAGCAAGTTCGGCCTGCGGGGCTTCACTGAGGCCCTTGCCGGCGATCTGGCCCCGCTGGGCATTGACGTGACCGGGATCTACCCGTTCTTTACCCGCACGGCGATCCTCGACAGTCCTCACTTCGGCGGGCGGCCCCGCCGTCTGCCCGGTGTCGTTGTCGGTGACCCCGAGGCGGTGATGACCCGTCTGGTACGCGCGCTGCGCCGGCGCGAACGCCACGTCTACCCGGGGTTCTGGGCCCGGGCGACCGATGTGCTCCGGCGCGTGCGAGCATAGTACTGCGTAATACCATTTTTGATTGTAGATTTTGGATTTTAGATTGCGCAAGTGTTCACATTTGTCCTGGGAGGGCGGGCATCTTGCCCGCGTAGGGGCGACGAGGACAGGATGCCCGGGCTCCCAGGCGCGTGGGTTACCCCAGGTGTCAACAGTTACAGTTACCCGGCAGGCCGGCAGGCGCCTGTTGACACTCCCCGTTTCTACGGGTATACTTCCTCGCGTTCATGCAAGCGTTCAACCCTTCGGCTCCACGCTGAACCTATGCACTCCTGGTGGGGGCGTTGCCCCCTGACCCAGAATCGAGCGTCAGGCCTCATCCGCGACGCGGACGACGCTGCGATGCATACACGTTGTCCTGGGAGGGCGTAGCCCTCCCCAACCCTCTCACCGGGTGAGAGGCTGGGGAAACCCGGTTTCCCCAGCCCCCTGCTTGAGGGGCGCGCCCTTCCACGGTCGGGGGCGTGGGGAAACCCGGTTGCCCCACACCCCTCTCCGAGGGCCTATTGTTTACGTCAGGATTGAGCATGGACAGCAGTCATACAAGCCGGCGGCGTAGCGGAGCGCCCACAATGACTGCCAGCTTCACCGGCCTCACGTGCGCCGGCCCTCATGCCTGAGCGTTACGTGGTTGCTGTTCCCGGTGGGGCCTCGCCCACCGGGTTTTTTGTTGCCCATCCGGGCCGGGTAGTGATGCTCCCTCCAGCGCCTGCACTCCCCATGGTGTGCGGCGCAGCCGCATGGATGGCTGAGAGGATGATTGTCTGCAATCCGGTGGCATCCTTTGTCCGGCAGATAGGATATGGGGAAACACGCTTCCCCACACGCCATCTCAAGCATAACATCCTCGGAGACGCGCATGGCCGCAACTCGCAGGGTCTTCACCCCCACCCCGTCCACCCGGCCGCGGATCACCGGCGCCGACCTGACGATCCTGCTGATTGTCGCCGGGTTGCTCGCCCTGGCAGTGTGGCTGGCGCAGACCGCTCCCACCGCCATCCGTGGCCCGGAGATCAGCCTGGAGCCTACCGCGCTGCCCTACTACGCCATGCTCTCGGTGGGGCGCATGGCCGCGGCCTATACCCTCTCACTGCTCTTTACCCTGTCCTATGGCTACATCGCCGCGTACAATCCCCGGGCCGAACGCTGGATGTTGCCGCTGCTCGACGTGCTGCAGAGCGTGCCGATCCTCTCCTTCCTGCCGGTCGTGCTGCTTAGCCTGAGCGCCGTGCTGCCCGAACGGATCGCCGTGGAGCTTGCCGCGATTGTGCTGATCTTCACCAGCCAGGTCTGGAACATGACCTTTGCCTGGTATCAGTCAGTCACCACCGTGCCTGGCGAACTGCGCGAGGCCAGCGCGATTTTTCGCTTTTCCCCCTGGCGCCGCTTCACCACCACCGAACTGCCCTTCGGCGCCCTGAGCCTGATCTGGAACAGCATGATGAGCTGGGCCGGCGGCTGGTTCTTCCTGATGGCCGCCGAGATCTTTACCCTGGGCGACCGGGACTTTCGCCTGGCCGGCCTGGGAGCGTATTTGCAAACCGCTGCCGATGCCGGGGATATTCCCTCCGTTGGCTGGGGCCTGCTGACCCTGGTGCTGGTCATCGTTGCGCTGGACCAGTTGATCTGGCGGCCGTTGCTGGCCTGGGCGGATCGCTTCAAGATCGAGCAGGTGGAGAGCGACGCGCCCACCTTTTCGTGGTTCTACGAACTGCTGCAACGGGCAGCCTTCCCGCATCTGATCGGGCGCCTGTGGGCGCCGGTCAACAGCGCCCTCGACCGGATGCTGATCCGCGCCCCCGCGCCCATCAGCACCGCCAACCCCGTCGCCCCCAGGCGCTCGCCGCTCACCTGGCTGCTCATCGTGGTCATCGTGGCCCTGGCGCTGGGCGGCGCGCTCCTGGGCGGGCGGCTGCTGCTCCAGGTGCCGCCCGCCCAGTGGCTCAGCATCGCGCTCGGGGTCGGCGCAACTATGCTGCGCGTGTCGGCGGCCCTCGTCATCGCGCTCCTCTGGACGGTGCCGGTCGGCGTGTACATCGGCACCCATCCGCGGGCGGCGGCGGTACTGCAGCCACTGGTGCAGATCGTCGCGTCGATCCCCGCCACGGCCCTCTTCCCGGTGCTGGTGCTGGCGCTGCTCACCGCTCCCGGCGGGCTGAACCTGGCCGCGGTGCTGCTGATGCTCCTCGGCACGCAGTGGTACCTGCTCTTCAACGTCATCGCCGGCGCCGCCGCCCTGCCCCAGGATCTGCGCTACACCAGCGACCTGCTGCAACTCTCGGGCTGGATGCGCTGGCGCGTGCTGATCCTGCCCGCGCTCTTTCCGTATCTGATCACTGGCATGATCACCGCCAGCGGCGGCGCCTGGAACGCCAGCATCGTCGCCGAGTACGTTGTGTTCGGCGGCGAGACCTACACGACCCTGGGGGTGGGTGCGCAGATCACCTCCGCCACCGCCGCCGGCGACTACCCGGGCCTGCTGGCGGCCACGCTGACCATGGTTTTGACGGTGGTGACCATCAACCGCCTGGTCTGGCGACGGCTCTACCGGTTAGCCGAGACGACCTATCGTATGGATTGATCCACAAGGAGCGAGCAATGGGCGCCTCTCGACCCCCGGCGCTGGTGGAAGTGCGCGGCGTGGCCCAGCGCTATGGGCGCGGCGAAAAACGCTTCACCGCCGTGGAAAACATCAACCTGAGCATCCGCGAAGGCGAGTTCGTCGCCCTCCTCGGCCCCTCCGGCTGCGGCAAGAGCACCCTGCTGCGGATCATCACCGGCCTGAACGAGCCGAGCGAGGGCGCGGTGCTCTACCGGGGCGAACCGCTCCGCGGCGTCAACCCCAAAGCCACCATCGTCTTCCAGACCTTCGCCCTTTTCCCCTGGCTGACGGTCGAAGAAAACGTGGCTGTGGCCCTGCAGGCGCGCGGCGTGGCCCCCGAACCGGCCCGCGCCCGCGCCATCGAATTGATCGACCTGGTCGGCCTCGACGGCTTCGAGCAGGCCTATCCCCGCGAACTGTCGGGCGGCATGCGCCAGAAGGTCGGTATCGCCCGCGCTCTGGCGGTGGACCCGGAACTGCTCTGTCTGGATGAGCCCTTCAGCGCCCTCGATGTGTTGAGCGCCGAGACCCTGCGCGGCGAGGTGCTGGAACTGTGGACCGGCGGCCAGTTGCAGATCCGCGCGGTGCTGATGGTCAGCCACAACATCGAAGAGGCGGTCTTTATGGCCGACCGCATCGTGGTGATGGACAAGGGGCCGGGCCGCATCGTGGCCGAGGTGGCGGTGAACATGCCCCATCCCCGCGATCGCAAATCCGACGCCTTCGCCGCCCTGGTCAACCGCGTCTACGCCCTGCTGATGGGCCAGACCCAGCCGGAGGAAGTCGAATTCGGCACCGAACCAGGACAGGCCGGCAAGACCCGCGCGCTGCCCATGGCCCCGGTGACCGCCCTGGCCGGCTTGCTCGAGCATACCAACGCCACCCCCTACGAGCGTGACGAAATCGCCCAGTTGCGGGAGGATCTGGGCCTCGATCTTGACCACCTGCTCCCGCTGGTGGAAGCAGCCGAACTGCTGGGCTTCGCGCGGGTCGAGAGCGGGGCGCTGATCCTCACGCCGCTGGGCGAGGCCTTCGCCGAGGCCAGCATCCTGGCGCGCAAAGAGATCTTTGCCACCCGCCTGCGGCGCCTGCCCTTCTTCCGCTGGATGCTGCGCATGCTCCAGGCCGCGGGCGACCAGGCGCTGCGCTGGGAGGTGCTGCTTACCGCCCTGGAGCGCGATTTCCCGCCCGAAGAGGCCGAACGGCAACTGGACATCGCCAGCGAGTGGGGGCGCTACGCCGAACTGTTCGCCTACGACGACACCGAGGGGGTCTTCTTCCTGGAGAGCCGCGAGGCGGCGCCGGCTGAAGCAGGGGAGCGGTAGGTGGGGTGGAGGGATGGCGATGTTGGAGGGGTGGAGAAGGTTCTTCTGGGGAGGGCCTGGCCCTCAAGCAGGGGGATGGGGAAACCCGGTTTCTCCATCCCCCCACCCGGTAGGGAGGGTTTGGGAGGGCGCAGCCCTCCCAGGAAGTGTGTTCATCCCGTCGGTGTGCGGCGCGAGCCGCATGGACCCACACGCGCCTGAGAGCGCGGACGTCCCGCCCGCGTCGCGTCTCCGCGGGCAAGCTGCCCGCGCGGCCCCGCAATTCCGGCGACGGCCCGGGGAAACCAGGTTTCCCCGGGTATCACAGCAATGGCGACATGAGCCGCGTCAGGTTCTCGAAGAGCCGCTTGTGGAGCGGGCGCCGGCGCCACTCGTCGAGGGTCAGTTCCCGCGAGCGCGCCGCGTAGCCGGCCTCGGCGCGCCGCAGGTCGGCCACCACGCGAGGATCGTAGCAGAGCAGCGTCACTTCCAGGTTCAACTCGGCGGTAGCCGACGAGGGCTTGCGGTTCGCCGGCACAATGAACAGCATCACGAAGGGGATGATCCAGGTGAGGGCCGTCAGCGCCAGGGCGATCCAGGTCCATACCGGGGTCATAGGCAATCCCTGCCATCCCTCAGGCCCGGCGCCCAAACTGGCGCTCGATCTGGGCGGGGGTCATCAAGATCATGGTCGGGCGGCCGTGGGGGCAGGTGCGAGGGCTGGCGCACTGCTCGAGTTGCTGCAGGAGCTGGCGCATCTCTTCGAGCGCGAGGGGCTGCCCGGCGCGCACCGAGGTATGGCACGCGAGGGTGATCAGCACGGCCTCGCGCCAATCGAGGGGCGTGGAGCCGCCCTGACCGGCCAGGCGGTCGGCGAGTTCGTGGAGGGCGCGGGGCAGTTCCTCCAGGGGCAGGGTTGCCGGGGCGGCGCGCACCAGCACCCCGTCGCCCCAGGGGTCGAGGGCGAAGCCCCAGTCGGCCAGTTGCGCCGCGTTGCCCAGCAGCAGGGCAGTCGCGGCGGGGGCCATCGGCACGGCCTGCGGCAGCAACATCCTCTGCGACTCCACCTGGCCCCGGGCGTGCTGGGCCATGAGCCGCTCGTAGGTAATGCGCTCATGGGCGGCGTGCTGGTCAATCAAATACATGCCCTCGGGGGCCTCGGCCACAATGTAGGTCAGCCCCACCTGGCCCACCACCCGCAGCGGCGGCAGCGACGCGGGCGGCGCCGCCGCGGGCGCGGCAGGGCCGCGTTCAAGCGTCACCGGGGCGGGCGGCGCGTCGTGGCCCCCGCCGGCATGCCCCGCCGGGGCCGGCGCGCCCACGTCCCAGCGGCTGCGCTCGCGATCCCAGGCCGCGGCGCCCGCGCCCCAGGCCGGGGCCTCGGGATCGCGCGGGGCGGGCGCGCCGACCTGGCGCAACTCGAAGCGCCGTTGCAAGGCGCCATCCTCCGCGCTCCAGGCGGGAACCTCGGCCCCCGCGACCAGGGCCTCACGCACGGCGCGCCCAACCACACTGAAGACGCGGGGGGCGTAGCGAAACTTGACCTCGCTCTTGGTGGGATGCACATTGACATCCACCGCCAGGGGATGCACGCGGATGTCAAGCACGGCCAGGGGATGGCGCCCCTTCATCAGCAGGGTATGGTAGGCCTCCTCCACCACCGCGGCGAGGGCGCCGCGCGGCTGCAGGGCGCGCCGGTTGACGAACAGGTGAAGATAGCCCCGCGAGCCGCGGGTCAGGCCGGGGGGCGACACCAGGCCGGTGACCCGCACGGCCTGCTCATCGTCGCCGGCGCTGGCCTCGATCGGCAGCAGTTGCCGGGCCACCTCCAGCCCGTACAACTCGACCACCACCTCCCGCAGGTCGCCATTGCCGCTGGTTTGCAGCGCCAGGCGCCCCTCCAGCAGCAGGCTGAAGCGCACCTCAGGGTAAGCCAGGGCGTACTGCTGCACCACGGCGCTGATGGCGCTCAACTCGGTGGCCTCGGAGCGCAGGTACTCGCGCCGCACGGGGGTGTTGTAGAACAGGTTGCGCACGGTGATGCTCGTGCCCGGCGAGCAACCGCGCGGCTGGCGCGCTTGCACTTCGCCCCCCGCGATACGCACCTCGACGCCGGGCTCCTCGCCGGCCACGCGGGTCACGCAGATCACCTGGGCGACGCTGGCAATCGAGGGCAGCGCCTCGCCGCGAAAGCCCAGGGTGGTGATGTTCCACAGGTCCTCGGCGCTGCCGAGTTTGCTGGTGGCGTGGCGCTCGAAGGCCAGTTCGACCTCGGCGGCCGGGATGCCGCAGCCATCGTCCAGCACCTTGATCTCACGCAGGCCACCCCCCCGCGCCTCGACGCTGATCCGCCGCGCGCCGGCGTCCAGGGCGTTCTCGACCAGTTCCTTCACCACCGAGGCCGGCCGTTCAACCACCTCACCGGCAGCGATCTGCGCCGCCACCGTCGCGTCCAGCAAGCGGATCGGCACGGCGACCCTCCGTCATCCCCCGGCATGGGTCAGCCCCGGGTGACCGTTGGAGAAGCGCGGGGAGGCTACTCCTCGCCGCAATCCCTCCAGACGGTTCCTCAGGCGTGAACCTATGCCCTGACGAACCCCAGGATGGAGCGCGAACATCCTTGCGGATGCATTGTAGCAGGTTTGCGCCGGATGGCAACCACCGCCGCATGCGTACGTGTTCAGATTGCTCCTGGGAGCGCGGGCAGCTTGCCCGCGGAGACGCGACGGGGGCGAACCGCCCTCGCTAGCAGGCGCATGGGTTACCCCAGGTGTGAACAGGTACGGCCAGGGGGCACGGGTTCACATGAGCCGTCCATGCGGCTGCGCCGCACACCACCGCAATGAACATACGGTTGTTTTTGGGAGGGCTGCGCCCTCCCAAACCCTCCCACGGGGTGAGGGGATGGGGAAACCAGGTTTCCCCAACCGCCCCATGCCCGCGCAGCGCAACCCGGTTGCCGCTCACAACGCGCCCACCAGGCGCCGGAACTCCTCGCCGCGATGGAACTCGTTGCGGAACATGCCGAAACTGGCGCAGCCGGGGGAAAGGAGCACCGTATCACCAGGCGCGGCGAGGGCGCGGGCGGCGCGGAGCGCCGTCGCCAGGTCGCCATACGGCCCGCTGACGAGGGGCGGGCCGGAGGCCGCGGCGCGCACGGCCTCGAGCAGGCGCGGCGTGGCGCTGCCCTCCAGCAGGACCAGGGCCTTGACCCGGCGGGCGATTGCCGCGCCCAGGGCGGCGAACTCGAGGCGCTTGTCGGCGCCCCCGGCGATCAACACCAC
>DAOTYR010000491.1:0-7207 GCA_034434655.1 Chloroflexaceae bacterium | reverse complement strand
AGATAGGAAATAAAGCCAACCGCTGGCGGGGCGATGAGGATGAACAACGTTGGCCTCAGGCGTTCGGGCAGCGGCGGGTAGAAGATGATCCGGTGCAGCACGATCGTCAGCAGCACCAGCCAGAAGATCAGGCCGATACTAAAGAAGAACCAGGATACCTCCGCCGGCGCGTGTTCGACCCCCGCGATCGGAACGAGGATATTGCCCACCACCGGAATGAACCAGGCCGGGTTGATGTGTTGAATCTGTACCGTCGTCCGCTGCATCCAGGCCGAGAGGATGATGAGCGTGAAGACGATATGCAGGGCCGCGCCTGCCATCCAGAACAGCCGCGAGACATCACTGTTCAGGCGCAGAAAGGCGATTCCGAACAGCAGCAGGCTGATCGAAAGAGTGGCAAAGAAGTTGATCTTGACCGGATGGGCGAACTCACGCCTGACGGCGTCGGGGTGCCGCACCGCCTTCAGCCCATAGAAGGTCGCGATCGTCAGAAAGAGCGCCAGCGAGACCACCAGCAGGATGCCGCTGATGGAGAACGGCAACCCCAGGAAGCGCTCCGCGCGCTGCAGGGCGATGGTTGCGCCGGCCATGCCCAGCACTGACGCGAAGAACGAGATGGGAAAGTACTCTAACCGTGGACGGGCGGCGACGTGGTCCTGATCATTGGTCGCGACGTGGAGCGATGGTTGATCGGTCATGGTTCAGACTCCTAACGTGAACATAAGCCCTCGGCGAGGGGTGAGGTGGGGGCAAACCGGGTTTCCCCACGCCCCCGCCCCGCAGAGGGATGGGGAAACCGGGTTTCCCCATGCCCCCACCCGCGGGAGGGTCTGGGAGGGCTGCGCCCTCCCAAAAATACCCTTATTTTCATTGCGGCAGCGTGCGGTGGAGCCGCATGGACGGCTGATGTGAACATAGATCGTTCACGGGAGGGTTTGGGAGGGCGTAGCCCTCCCAAGAAGAATCTTATGTTCATTCCCCTTCGTGTGCGGCGCAGCCGCATGGAGGTTTAACGTGAACATAGTCCCTCGGAGAGAGGTGGGGGCAAACCGGGTTTCCCCACGCTCCCGCCCGCGGGATGGTGTGGGAGGGACCGGCCCTCGCGCAGGGGCCGGGGAAACCGGGTCTCCCCGGCCCCCTGCCACCTGGAGGGGTGCGCGCCTGGCGCCCTCGTTTGATGTGATGCAGCGCGAGGGAGCCGGGTTACAATGACGCTCAGGGCGATGTGCATCCCGTTGGTGCGCGGCGCAGCCGCAGGTGAACATAGACGCTCGGAGAGGGGCAGGGGCAACCCGGTTTCCGCTGCCCCGCGGGAAGGTTTGGGAGGGCTACGCCCTCCCAGGAACGACGTTCCTACTCCCCCTGGCGGGCCAGGCGCGGGCTGACCCAGGGCACATCGGCGGCCCCGGCGCGGGCGTTCGCCACGCGGGCCACGACGAACAGCAGGTCCGACAGGCGGTTCAGGTAGGCCAGGACCTGGGCATTCACCGGCTCGGCCTGGGCCAGGCTGACCACCCCGCGTTCGGCGCGCCGGCAGACGGTGCGCGCCAGGTGCAGATAGGCCGCCGCGGGCGCGCCGCCCGGCAGAATGAACTGCCGCAGGGGCGCCAGTTCGCCCTCGAGTTGATCGATCCACCTTTCGAGAAAGGTGACGTCGGCCTCGCTTACCCGCGGAATGTTGGGGTTCTCGCCGGGCGTCGCCAGATCGGCGCCAACGACGAAGAGCTGGTTCTGCACCTGGGCCAGCAGGTGATCGAGTTCGGGATCGAGGCCCATGGCCCGGGCGACGCCCAGGGCGGCGTTGCATTCATCGGCGCTGCCGTAAGCCTGGACGCGCAGGGCGTCCTTGGCGACCCGCTGGCCGCCGAACAGTCCCGTCTCGCCGGCATCGCCGGTTTTGGTGTAGATTTTCATTGGGTGATCCTTTGAAGCGCTAAGGCATGGTTCAAACGCACGTGACAGTTCGCCTCGACACGGGACTACGGGAGAGGTTGTGGAGGGGCCAGGCCTCTCCACACCTCCCCGCCAGACTGTCAGGCGCAAACCGCAGGTTTCGAACCATGCCTAAGATGTGTTTGTCTTGCATTGTAGGGCCGGAGCGTTTGAACGGCAAATCATAGTTCTGTTGGAGCGGGGGGATGGGGAAACCTGGTTTCCCCAGTCCCCTTCGATGCGAGGTTGCGCCCCCCCGCCGGGGGTAGGCAGGCGGGGAAGCGTTCACCTTTCTCCTGGGAGCGCGGGCATCATGGTCTTTGAATAAATAATCCGCTCTCGCCCGCGCAGGCGGGCTTCGCATTCCGTAGCCGAGGGCTGATGGTCTTTGAAAAAATAGTCCGCTCTCGCCCGCGCAGGCGGGCTTCGCATTCCGTAGCCGAGGGCTTTAGCCCGACGGCTAGCGCGGGATAGCGAATGAATTTCTCAAAGACCATGAGCCCCAGGGCCAGCCCGCCATACCGGATGAATTTCTCAAAGACCATCTTGCCCGCGGAGAAGCGACGAGGGCGAAACGCCCTCGCTCGCAGGCGCGTGGGTCACCCCGGGTGTGAACAGGTACCTGTCCCCCTCCCAGCCTCCCCCCGCTGGGGGGAGGAGCCGGGTTCCCTTCCCCAGCGGGGGAGGGTCAGGGAGGGGGCGGGGCAGGCCGAGCGGCTCCCGGCCATGTCGCTCTGCGGAACCCCGGTCGCGCGGTGTGAGCGGGGGGAACGCGCAAGACGTTACGCCACCCCCGCACTGCGGGTTCCCGACGCCCCTGGGGGAACTATGTTACACTGAAGCGCGATGCTACGAACCATATGAGGGGCTATGCGGCAGGACAATGGACAGACGCTCGAAACCTGGGAGGCTGACGGGCTGGGTTCCAGCGCCACGCGCAAGGCCCGCCTGGCGGTCCACCCCTCGCCAGGGCCGCGCAACGCCCTCTGGTACTTCCCCCGGGTCACGGGCGGCTATGGGCGCGTGGCCCGCAACGCGGCGATCATCCAGCTCGCGCGCTACGTGCCCTTTCTCCCTGTGAAGAACGCGCTCTACCGCGCGCTGGGGATGCGCGTCGGCGCCTGCGCCTCGGTCGGCCTGATGGTAATGTTTGACATCTTCTTCCCCCAGGATGTGACCCTGGGGGAGGATTGTGTGATCGGCTATAACTCGACCATTCTCTGCCACGAGTTTACGCGGCGCGAGTGGCGGCGCGGGCCGGTGGTGATCGGGCGTGATGTGACCATCGGCGCCAACTGCACCATCCTGCCCGGCGTGGTGATCGGCGCGGGGGCGACCGTGTCGGCGATGAGCCTGGTCAATCGCGACGTGCCCCCGGGAGCCTTCGTGGGCGGGGTGCCCATTCGGCGCCTGCGTTGAGACCGTGGAGCCTCAGGCTTATGCTCATGCTGCTTGAAAAGACCCTTGACCTCATCCTGCGGAACCCGCTGATCTTCTGGAGTTGTATGGCCGCCAATGCCGTCGGGGTGGCGTGGGGCGGCTGGGTCTGGTATGGGCCGCAACTGGCCGCCGCCCCCCTGTGGGCCTGGCCGTTCATCCCCGATTGCCCGCTGGCGGCGCTGCTGGCGACGGTGGCCTTCCTGGGGCTGTACTACGGGCGGCGGTGGGGCTGGTTCAATGCCTTTGCCGCCTTCGCCTGCGTCAAGTACGGGCTGTGGACCCTGGCCTTCTGGCTGCGCCACTGGAGCGAGGCCGGGTTCGTGCCGGGCTACTGGCCACTGGAGGTGATGCTGTTCGTGGCCCACATCGGGCTGACCTGCGAGGGTCTCTTGCTAGCCACGCGCATCGCTCCCCTGGGCCTGCCGGCGCGTCTGGGCATCGTCGCCTGGTATGTCCTGTCGCTTCTGGTTGACTACGCTCTCGGCCACCATCCTCCGCTCAGCTACGCCGTGCCTGTGAGCTACGCCTTCTGGACCGCCGCGCTGCTCACCGTGGCCCTGGGGTCGGCCCTGGTGTTCCTCCTGCTCCCCATCAGAGGCGAGGCGCCCGGCGCCCGGAAGGGCGGAGAGGTGGGAACCTCACGGGTCTAGCGTTTTCTGGCGCCCCAAGGTTCTTCCTGGGAGGGCTTCGCCCTCCCAAACCCTCCCACCGGGTGGGGGCGTGGGGAAACCCGGTTTCCCCATCCCCCTGCGTGAGGGCGAGACCCTCCTGCGGGCGGGGGCGTGGGGAAACCCGGTTTCCCCGTGTTCACGTGAGCGCATGCAGCGCCGCAGCCCCCCTCCCAGCCTCCCCCCGCTGGGGGGAGGAGCCGGACTCCCGCCCCCGGCGGGGGGGAGCTGAACGCTGCGAACGGTTGTCACCTCCGGGATGAAAATACTTTCTTGGGAGGGCTGCGCCCTCCCAAACCCACCTGCGGGTGGGGGCGTGGGGAAACCCGGTTTCCCCATCCCCCTGCGTGAGGGCGAGACCCTCCCAAACCCTCCTGCGGGTGGGGGCGTGGGGAAACCCGGTTTCCCCGTGTTCACGTGAGCGCATGCAGCGCCGCAGCCCCCCTCCCAGCCTCCCCCCGCTGGGGGGGAGGAGCCGGACTCCCGCCCCCGGCGGGGGGGAGCTGAACGCTGCGAACGGTAGTCACCTCCGGGATGAAAATACTTTCTCTTGGGAGGGCTTCGCCCTCCCAAACCCTCCCACCGGGCGGGGGGATGGGGGAACCTGGTTCCCCCTGTTCACGTTAGATCCCCCTCAAGACTGATGACACCTCTCTACACCTGGCCGTAAAATAGAATCGCCCCCTGCAAGGTTGCCCGAACAAGGCCACACACGAGAGGAGGGTCCGATGGAACTGCTCGTTCTCGGCGGCCTGACCGTGGCGGTGTTTCTCGCCATGATCCTCAATCGTGGCGAGCCAGAGGTAGAGACGGTGATCATCACGCGACCGGCGTCTCAGCGTTCCGCCAATCCCCTGGCGCCCCTGCTCATCGGTCTCGGCTTCATCCTGGTCATGCTGGTCATGCTGGATCGGTTGCAGCAGTGGCTAGCACGGTAGCGGCAGGGGGTCATCGGGCGCGGAGGGGCCTGGCCCCTTCGCGTCTCGCCATTTCCGGCTCTCATACCATTGTAGATTGCCGCTCAATGCAAAAGGAAGCGCTCCAGCGCTCACGAGCTTGCGGTATCTCCATGACGCTTCGGTCTCAGAGCATCTCCCGCAGTCTGGCGCGCTGGAGCTTGCCGGCGGCGGTGCGCGGCAGGGCGGTGACGAAGCGCAGGCTGCGCGGGCACTTGTAGGCCGCCAGGCGCCCCCGGCAGAAGGCCAGCACGTCGGCGGCCAGGTCATCCGTCGGCGAGCGGCCCGTTGCCGGCACCACGAAGGCGATCGGCGCCTGCCCCCAGGCCGGGTCGGGCGCGCCGATCACCCCCGCCTCGGCCACGGCAGGATGGGCCAGCAATACGGCCTCGACCTCCGCCGGATAGACGTTCTCGCCACCCGAGATGATCAGGTCGCTGCGCCGGTCAATCACGTAGAGAAAGCCCTCGGCGTCGCGATGGCCCAGATCGCCGGTGCGCAGCCAGCCGTCCACGATGGCGGCGGCGCTGGCTTCAGGGTGCCCGTGGTAGCCGGGGGTGACGGTGGGACCGCGCACCCAGATCTCGCCCACCTCGCCGGGAGCGGCGTCATGCCCGGCGTCGTTGACGATACGCACCTCGGTGGGCAGCAAGGGCTGCCCCACCGAGCCGGGCTTGCGCGGGGCGTCGGCGGGGGCCAGGGTAGCGACCTGGGAGGCGGCCTCGGTCAGGCCGTAGGTGAGGGCAACCGGCACACCGCGGGCGGCGCAGGCTTCGAGGAGCGGCCGGGGGGCGGGGCCGCCGCCGAGCAGGGCGCAGCGGAAGTGTGGCGGGAAGGGCCGCGCGCCGCGCAGATCGAGCATGCGCTGGAGCATGACCGCGACCAGCGAGGCGATCGTCACCCCCTGGTGATCAATCGCGTCCAGTGCGGCGGCGGGGTCGAAGCGTTCGTGGAGCACCACCGGGACGCCGTAGATCGCCCCCCGCAACACAATCGCCAGCCCGCCGACGTGGAACAGCGGCAGCGCCGCCAGCCAGCGGTCGTCGTCGCGCAGGCCCAGGTTGAGCGCCGAACCCATCGCGCTCCACCAGTGGTTGCCGATGGTCAGCACGGCGCCTTTGGGCCGGCCGGTGGCGCCGGAGGTGTAGATGATCGTGTGGGGCGCGTCGAGGGCCAGAACGCGCTCGGGGGCGACGAGCGGTTCTGCGGTCTGCCGCATGCCCGGCGGCTGCAGCCGCGGGATACCATCCGCGACGTTGGCCGGCGCCGGCAGGCCAGGCAGGCAGCCTTCGCCAGGCGCGCCGGCGCCCGCAGGCGCCTGGCGGGCCGGTGGGCCATGGCGCATGCGGAATGTTTCGTCGTGCTCGAGGCGATCCGCGACCGAGGCGCCGGTGTCCGGTCCCGGAGCGCCGAGGTCCTCAAGCGCCGCCCGCGGCACGGCCCCGAGACCGGCGGCAACGCCGGCGTGTTCCGCGTCGTGGAGCAGCAGGGCAGCCCCGCAATCGGCGAGTTGCCAGGCCAGTTCGGCGGGGGCCAGGCGGATATTGAGCGGCGCCAGCACGGCCCCGCAGCGGGGCGCAGCATGGATCGCCGCCACATAGGCCGGGCCGTTGCGGGCCAGCACCGCGACATGGTCGCCGGGGCGCACCCCCAGGCCGGCCAGGCGCGTCGCCAGCCGCGTGGCCCGGTCGTCGAGCGCGGCGAACGTCCACGTGCCGCCCGGGGTTATCAGCGCGGGACGGTGGGGATGCAACGCCGCGCGACGGGCCAGCCAGTCGGGGATGGTGGTCATGGTCCAGCCTGACGTGAAAATAAGCTGCTGGGGCAGGGGCATGGGGAAACCGGGTTTCCCCATGCCCCTGCCCGCGGGAGGGTCTGGGAGGGCTGCGCCCTCCCAGGAGAACCCGGTTATCCCCTTGCGGATGCGGGCCGGAGGCCCGCGCACCCGGACCCCGACCTACGGGAGGGTCTGGGAGGGCTGCGCCCTCCCAGGAACAACCGTATGTTCATCGCGGCGTTGTGCGGCGCAGCCGCATGGACGGCTAACGTGAACATACGCCCTCGGCGAGGGGTGTGGGGAAACCGGGTTTCCCCACATCCATGCGCAAGGGCTGCGCCCTCCCAAACCCTCCCGTGAACACTTCCGTTCATACCATCAACCCGATCGCCAGCAACGCGCCGAAGACCAGGTGCAGGCGGGCGGACCCGCGC
>DAOTYR010000490.1:0-2768 GCA_034434655.1 Chloroflexaceae bacterium | reverse complement strand
CAGCCCCCCTTCCAGCCTGCCCCCGCTGGGGGGAGGAGCCGGGTTCCCTCCCCCAGCGGGGGAGGGTTAGGGAGGGGGCAGTCTGCTTTGTTGCAACGGATTGCCGCTCGAGCAGGGAGATGCGGGCGGAACGCCCGTGCTCCCGGTCTGTTTTCATCGCGGCGTTGTGCGCCATGCGCATGACCGTCTCACATGACCGTAGGGGAACCAGGTTCCCCCATACCCCCGCCCGCGGGAGGGTCTGGCTCTCACGCTAGGGGTAGGGGGAAACCTGGTTTCCCCCTACTCCCGCCCGCGGGAGGGTCTGGGAGGGCGCAGCCCGTGCGCAGGGGTCTGGGGAAACCGGGTTTTCCCAGACCCCGTCCGCGGGAGGGTCTGGCCCCTCAGGTGCGAACAGGTAGGGCGGGCAACGGGGTATGCGGGGAGGCTGCGCCTCCCCTGCCCCTCCACCGCGCGCGTCCTGCCACATAACAGGCAGTCGGCAGAAGGTAGGGAAACCAGATTTCCCCTTACCCCTGCCAGAGGAAACGATTTGGCATGGAGTCTGCTGCTTCGATGATCGAACTTCGTGTCGCCGAGGCCCCGGCGAAGGATGTCGGGCGGGGGCTGATCCGCGTGGACCCGCAGGCGATCGCGCGGCTGGGCGCCTCCATCGGCGATGTGGCGCGCATCAGCGGCGCGCGCGCCACCCTGGGCCGGCTGATGCCCACCTACACCGAACAGCGCGGGCAGGGCCTGGCCCAGATGGACGGCATCATGCGCGCCAACGCCGGGGTTGCTCTGGGCGAGCGGGTGCGTGTCGAGCCGGTCGCCGTGGCCCCCGCCCGCCGCCTGACCCTCGTAGCCGAGGGCGGGCCGCTGCCGGGCGGCCTGGCCCCGCAACTGGCGCGTCTACTCGAGGGATTGCCGGTGCTTGCCGGCGACCGGGTGCGGGTCACGCTCTTCGGTTCGCGCGCCCAGAACTTTACGGTTGCCGAAACCCTGCCCGCTGGCCCGGTGCTGATCGGCGCCGGCACCGAGATCGTCCTCGGGGGCGCGCGCTCCACGACCGCATCCGGGGCGATCACCTACGAAGATATCGGCGGCCTGGGCCGCGAACTGCGCCGCATCCGCGAGATGATCGAGTTGCCCCTGCGTCACCCCGAGGTCTTCGCCCACCTGGGCATCGAGCCGCCGAAGGGGGTGCTGCTCCACGGGCCGCCCGGCTGCGGCAAAACGCTGATCGCCCGCGCCGTCGCCGCCGAAACCAGCGCCCATTTCATTCACATCAACGGCCCGGAGATCATTGACCGCTACTATGGCGCCTCCGAGTCCAATCTACGCAACGCCTTTGAAGAGGCCCGGCGCCGCGCCCCGGCCATTCTGTTCATCGACGAGATTGACGCCATCGCCCCCCGCCGCGAAGAACTGGGCGGCGACCGGCAGATCGAGCGCCGGGTTGTGGCCCAGCTCCTGACCCTGATGGACGGGCTCGAGTCGCGGGGCAACGTCATCGTCATCGGGGCCACCAACCTCCCCAACACGCTCGATCCGGCCCTGCGGCGCCCCGGCCGCTTCGACCGCGAGATCAGCATCAGCATCCCCGATGCCGCCGCGCGCCACGAGATCCTGGAGATCCATACCCGCGGCATGCCCCTGGCCGATGATGTTGATCTGCGCGTCCTTGCCACGCGCACCCACGGCTACGTCGGGGCCGATCTGGCCGCCCTCTGCCGCGAGGCCGCGATGAGCGCCCTGCGCCGGGCCATGCCTGAACTTGACCGCGGCGCCTCGACCCTGGCCCTGAACGATTTGCACGTCACCGCCGCCGACTTCACAAGCGCCCTGACGGAGATCGTTCCTTCCGCCGGGCGCGAGCTGTTCGCCGAGCGGCCCACCGTCAGTTGGGAGGATGTAGGCGGGCTGGAGACGGTGCGGCAAACGCTCACCGAGGCGGTGGTCTGGCCCTTGCGTCACGCCCCATTGCTGGAACGGGCCGGCATCCGGCCCCCGCGCGGCATGTTGCTCCATGGGCCGCCTGGCGTCGGCAAGACCCTGGTGGCCGCGGCCCTGGCCCGCGCCAGCGAGGCGAACTTCATCCCCGTCAAGGGCCCGCAACTGTTGAGCATGTGGGTCGGCGAGTCGGAGCGGGCGTTGCGCAAGCTCTTTCACACCGCGCGGCAGGCCGCCCCGTGCCTCATCTTCTTCGATGAACTCGACGCCCTGGCCCCGCCTCGCGGCAGCGACGCCAGCCAGGTCTCCGAACGCCTGGTCGGCCAGTTGCTCACCGAACTCGATGGCATCGAGGAGTTGCGCGGCGTGCTGGTGCTGGCCGCCACCAATCGTCTCGACCGGATCGACCCGGCCCTGCTGCGCCCCGGGCGTTTCGAACTCGTCGTGGAACTGCCGCTGCCCGACGAGCCGGCCCGCGTCGCCATCCTGGCCGTCCACACCAGGACCATGCCCCTCGCTCCTGATGTGGACCTGGCGGCCCTGGCGGCGGCTACCGCTGGCGCCAGCGGGGCCGACCTCGCCGGTCTTTGCCGGCGGGCAGCCCTGGCGGCGGTGCGCGAACGCCTGGCCGCCGGTGACGCCGATCCCGACCGGCTGCGGGTCGAACAGCGCCACTTCCTCGCCGCGCTTGGAGAATGATGAGGTGAACATCGTTCGCAGGGTTCTGCCCCCCTCCCAGTCTCCCCCCGCTGGGGGGAGGCGCCGGGTTCCCTCCCCCAGCGGGGGAGGGTCAGGGAAGGGGCTGTCACCGTGCCCGCGGAGCCGTGGCGCGGGCG
>DAOTYR010000489.1:0-4066 GCA_034434655.1 Chloroflexaceae bacterium | reverse complement strand
TCCTCCTCGCGGTCAGGAGCGCAGGGATATAGAGGAACGCTGGAGAAGTTACCGGGCGTGGCGGGCGCCGAAGATCGGCGGGCGCACCTTGAGCATCAGCCCGATATCAACCAGGATGTGGAAAAAGACCACCGTCCACAGATCGCGCGTCAACCAGAAGCAAAGACTCCACCCGATCACTAGCGCCACTTCGGCGACCGGGCGCAGTTTCCGGATCTTGCGCGAACGGGGCGAATCGTCGAGGTGCGGGGGCAAGAGGGGTAACCAGAAGAGGCTGTGGATCAGGCCGCCGTACACGACGAAGCCGACCACGCCCAGCAGGAAGCCGGCAACACTGGCGATCGACGGCGCGAACAGACCAACCAGCCCCGCACCGATGATCTCACCAAGGCGATAGACCACGCCAAAGGCCAGCGTCTCGGCGATGCCGTTGCCAAGCGCAAACAGCCCTGTCGCGCCCCAGTGGATCGGTCGCCCATCGTAGCGCGCCACCAGCACGTAGAGCACCTGGCTGAGCGCAAATGTGAGCACCAGGTAGATGGGCAGGCCGGGAACCTGCAACGTGGCCGGAACGTTCCAGGCGCCGATCCAATCCGAGAGAACCAGAACACCGACAAGTGTCGCGACCGCCCAGTAGGTCAGAAGCATGCGCTCCAGATTGAGCGATCCCTCTCTGGCGGCCTTCCTGGTTGCAGCAAGGCGCTCGTTGAGCTTGAGATCCACACGTGGCTCCGGGTACTGTGGTGCGCCCGACCAGTCTTGTGCGGCACATCCGGCGAGTCCACGAACGGGAGGGTCCGGCAGGCTGATGATAGCCCGCGCAGGCGGGCTTCGCATCCCGTAGCCGAGGGCTTCAGCCCCACGGCCAGCCCGGCATACCGGATGAATTTCTCAAAGACCATCAGCCCGCTCAGGAACCCGCTCCCCCGACCCTTTGTGTCACCAAACCTGGCGCCGTTTAGCCCATGACGGCAATATTTCTTGTCAAAAAGAACAAGATCTTTGTTTATAAGTAATAGGAGTATACCACAAAGCCGTGCCTGGCGCAAGGGAGGACGCAGTGCCAGGGGCGATACAAGGTTGGTGCCGGTGGCGCGTTGGCGTGGTACCATTGGGGTCGGGCGCCGCGGCGGCCCGCCCACCTTCGCCGGCAGGATCACGGGCGCACGAGGCGCCGTGCAACCCGGTACTAACGTGACCATGGGGGAACCAGGTTCCCCCATCCCCCCGCCCGCAGGAGGGTGTGGGAGGGCGTAGCCCTTGTGCGGATGCGGGCCGGAGGCCCGCGCACCCAGGCCCCCGCCCGCGGGAGGATCCGGGTGCGCAAAGCCCTTCGAGGAACAACCTTTTCCGTTGGGGCGCGGCGCAGCCGTGTGGACGGCTGATGTAGAAAGGATGAGCGATGACTCGCCATGTGTGGTTGGCGCTGGCAGGGGTGGCGCTCGTGCTGCTCCTCGCCCCTGGGAGCGGACCGGCGCGCGCCGTGCCATCGGTCGCGGCACCGGTTGGCCCCGGTGAGGTGTACCTGGCGCTGGGCGATTCGCTGGCTACCGGGGATGAGGCGCCGGCGAACACCGCCGACGAAGGGGACCTGCCGGGCTATCCGGTGTACCTCGATCTGCTCCTCGATTACACGCAACCAGTTTCGCTCACCCTGCTGGCCCGAAGCAACGAGAGTACGACCAGTATGCGCGCCCCCGGGGGGCAACTGGATCAGGCGGTCGCGTTCATTCGGGCGCAGCGCGCCGCGGGCAAGGTGGTCAGCCCGGTGACGCTGAGCATCGGCGGCAACGATCTGGTCAACACCTTTCTGGGGCGCGAGGACCCGCAGCGCACCATCACCGACACGCTGCCGCTGGTGCGCGATAATCTGGCGCAGATCCTCGACAGCTTGCTGGTCGCGCTGACCGAGAATGGCCGTCGCACAGGCGACTTGATCGTCATGAACTACTACAATCCCTACCCCGATCTGACCATTCGGACGACGCCGCCCTTTGTGTTCCTGCCGCCTGGCCAGGAACCAATTGTGACCGACGTGGAGGTGCCGCGCTTCAATCAGATCGTGGCCGAGATAGCCGCGGCCCGCGATGTTCCGGTGGTGGATGCATTTACTCGTTTTCGCGGGCGCGAGGCGTCCTTCCTCTTTGTGCGCTTTCCCTACGATCTCAATGATACGGCTAATCTGCCACGCAACTTCGATTACCACCCGCGGGCCGCGGGGCACTGGAACCTGGCCTATGGCTTCTTTGAAGCGGGTGGCTACGGGCCGGCGCCGCGGGCGTTTATGCCCCTGATGGGGCGCTAAGCCACGATGCACACCTACGTCAGGCCCCATGCGGCTCCGCCGCACCTCAACGGGATGGATTGTTCCTGGGAGGGCTGCGCCGTCCCAGACCCTCCCACCGGGTGGGGGCTGGGGAAACCCGGTTTCCCCAGCCCCCTGCGTGAGGGCCAGGCCCTCCCGCGGGTGGGGGGGTAGGGAAACCCGGTTTCCCCACCCTCTCTCCGAGGGCCTATGTTCACGGTAGCACGTCCTGTAAGTGAGGTATAGACAGGTGAACTACACAATTACAGTATTGCCAGGCGACGGGATCGGACCGGAGGTGACGGCGGAGGGGGTGAAGGCGCTCCGCGCTGTCGGCGCGCGCTTCGGGCACAGTTTCACGTTCCGGGAGGCGCTGATCGGCGGCGCGGCGATTGACGCGACGGGCGTCGCCCTGCCGCCCGAAACGCTGGCTGCCTGCCGGGCCGCCAGCGCCGTGCTCCTCGGCGCGGTCGGCGGCCCTAAGTGGGACGACCCGCGGGCCAGTGTGCGCCCCGAGCAGGGTCTGCTGGGCCTGCGCAAAGAACTGGGGCTGTATGCCAACCTGCGCCCGGTGACGGTGCATCCGCTCCTCGTTGACGCCTCGCCACTGCGTCGGGAACGTCTGGAGGGCGTAGATCTGCTGGTAGTGCGGGAACTGACCGGGGGAATCTACTTTGGAGAGAAGCGGCGCGGCCGCGATGCCGACGGTGAATGGGCCAGCGATCTGTGCATCTACACCGAGGCCGAGATCGCCCGCGTGGTGCGCGTGGCCGCCGAACTGGCCCGCAGCCGGAACGGCAAGCTGACGCTGGTGGATAAGGCCAATGTGCTGGAGACGAGCCGGCTGTGGCGCAGTGTGACCGGCGCCATCGTTCAGGCCGAGTACCCGGACCTGAGCTACGAGTGGATGCTGGTGGATGCCTGCGCCATGCACCTGCTGCGCCGGCCGGCCGATTTTGATGTGATCGTCACCGAGAACATGTTCGGCGACATTCTCACCGACGAGGCCTCGATGCTGGCCGGTTCGATGGGCATGCTGCCCTCGGCCTCGCTCGGCACGGGAGCGATGGGCCTCTATGAACCGATTCACGGCTCGGCGCCCGATATTGCCGGCCAGGGCAAGGCCAATCCTCTGGCGACGATCCTCAGCGTGGCCCTGCTGCTCCGCCACTCTCTGGGTCTGGAGCCGGAGGCCCGGGCGGTCGAGGCGGCGGTCAGCGCGGTGATCGAAGCGGGTATTGTCACCGGCGACATCGCGCGCCCGGGCCAGGCGCCGGCGAGCACCGCGGCGGTCGGCGACGCCGTTGCGGAGCGCATTGCCACGTGAGGCATAGGTCAGGGGCGGCCCTCACGTGAACATAGGCTGCTGGAGCCAATCCCTTTCACCCAGGCGCATGCGGCGCCCCAGCCCCCCTCCCAACCTCCCCCCGCTGGGGGGAGGCGCTGGACTCCCTCCCCCCAGCGGGGGGAGGGCTGGGGAGGGGGGCCGTCACCTTCGTGGCAACGGATTGCCGCTTGAGCAGGGGTCTGGGGAAACCGGGTTTCCCCCCGCCCCCACCCGCGGGAGGGCCTGGCCCTCAAGCAGGGGTCTGGGGAAACCGGGTTTCCCCCCGCCCCCGCCCGCGGGAGGGTCTGGGCCGGCGCCGCACACAGGGGTATGGGGAGACCGGGTTTCCCCACCCCCTCTATCCTTGCCCGGTTGGAGAAGGGTGGGGCAATCTGGTTTCCCCACGCCCCTGCCTGGCGGCGCGCACCACGACC
>DAOTYR010000488.1:0-9760 GCA_034434655.1 Chloroflexaceae bacterium | reverse complement strand
AAGCCCGCCTGCGCGGGCGAGAGCGGATTTAATTCTTATTACGTTTGCGCCTGCGCGGGGGGTTGGTGTTCCTGTGCCGCGAAGGTAGGTGCCTCTCAGCGCAATCTCCTATGTTCCCTCCGCGGCGAGCGCCCGCTCCAGCCCTGCGGCTCGTTCGGGCGCGTAGGGACCCTCGCCGCGCCAGAAGATCCGGCCTTCCCGATCAACCAGGAGCACGGTAATGGTGTTCTGATTGCCGATGCGCAGCGCCGTGGTGACCTGCCCGACGTCGGTATACACGGTCAGGGTGCGTTCGCGTACCTTCGGGTCGGGGATGGCCGCGGCCATGCCCCCATCGATCAACGGGCGCGCCAGGGCGTACAGACTGCTGATCAACGGCAGTTCGTAGGCCCGCAGATCCGGATTCGTTGACATAATCCGCTCAAGGTGCGGGAACCACGAGTCAACCAGGGACTGGTGCCAGCGCCGAAAGGCGATCAGCACCACGTTGCGCGCGCCGCCGAACCCGGCGGGCAGGGAGAGGCGCTTCCCGTTGAGATTGCGCGCTTCCAGGCTCGGAAAGCGCGGCGATGCTTCGGTGGACATACGAACCCCTTCCGCTCAAGAAAAACCCGTCTTGCAAGCTGGCCGATCTGTGCTATGATTGCATCAACCTGGAATGATTGAAATGAACCCTTATCAGCGAACAACCCTCATAATGACGCGGAGGTACCTGCATGGGTGTGCGTGTTGGCATCAATGGGTTTGGACGTATCGGGCGGCTGGCCCTGCGGGCCGCCTGGGGCTGGCCGGAGTTGACCTTTGCCCATATCAACGAGATCGGCGGTGACGCGGCGGTCAGCGCCCATCTGTTGAGCTTCGACTCGGTGCACGGCCGCTGGAACCGCGAGGTCCATGGCGAGGGGGCGCAACTGGTTATCGAGGGCACGGAGATCAGCCATAGTTCGATCAAGGAGCCTGGCGCGGTTCCCTGGGCCGATGCCGGGGTGGAGATCGTGCTCGAAGCCACCGGCAAGTTTCGCACCCCCGAACACCTCGAGGCCTACTTGAAAGCCGGCGTCAAGAAGGTCATCGTTGCCGCCCCGGTCAAGGGCGAGGTCCTCAACATCGTGATGGGCGTCAACGATCATCTGTATAACCCCGCGCAACACCACATGATTACCGCCGCTTCCTGCACCACCAACTGTCTGGCCCCGGTGGTGAAGGTCATCCACGAAGGGATCGGCATCAAGCACGGCATGATCACCACCATCCACAGCTCAACCAACACCCAGAGCGTCCACGATCAACCCCACAAGGACCTGCGCCGCGCGCGGGCCTCCAGTCTCTCGCTGGTGCCCACCACCACCGGTTCGGCGACGGCTATCGGGATGATCTTCCCCGAACTGCTCGGCAAGCTCGACGGGCAGGCCGTGCGCGTGCCGCTGCTCAACGCCTCGCTGACCGACTGCGTGTTCGAGGTGCAGCGCCCGACCAGCGTGGGCGAGGTGAACGACCTGCTCCGCGCTGCCGCCGAGGGGCCGCTGAAGGGCATTCTGGCCTACGAGACCCGCCCGCTGGTCTCGATTGATTTTGTGACCGATCCGCACTCGGCGATTATTGATGCGCCCTGCACTATGGTTACGAACGGCACGCAGGTAAAGATCTATGCCTGGTACGACAACGAATGGGGCTACGCCAATCGCTACGTCGAACTGGCGCGCAAGGTGGCCCTGAGCCTGGAGTGATCCCATGGCAAGCACCGAGACGCTTCCCGCTGCCCGTCGTTCGGCCGATCGGCGCAATTATGCGCTGGTCACTATGGCCTACTGGGCCGATACGCTCACCGACGGGGCCATCCGCATGCTGGTGCTGTTTTACTTCTACCAGCTCGGCTACACCCCGTTCCAGGTGGCCTCGTTGTTTCTCTTCTACGAGGTCTTCGGCATTATCACCAATCTGTTCGGCGGCTACCTCGGGGCGCGCTTCGGGTTGAAGACGACGCTCTTTATGGGCCTCGGCACGCAACTCATCGCCCTGAGCCTGCTGGCCTTCGCCCCGCCCTCGCTGCTGGTGGTGCCCTATGTCATGCTGGCCCAGGCCCTTTCGGGCATCGCCAAGGATCTGACCAAGATGTCCTCGAAGAGCGCGGTCAAGCTCGTCGCCGGCGAGTCGCAAGGTCAATTGTACCGCTGGGTGAGCATTCTGACCGGCTCGAAGAACGCCATCAAGGGTCTGGGCTTCTTCGTCGGCGCTCTGTTGTTGACCCTGGCGGGCTTCCAGAACGCGCTGATGATCCTGGGCGCCCTGGTCCTCGTGGCCCTGGTCAGTTCGATGATACTGATCAAGGGCGACCTTGGCGCGGCGAACAAGAAGGCGAAGTTCACGCAGATGTTCTCGCACAACCGGGCGGTCAACGTGCTGGCCGCGGCGCGTATCTTCCTCTTCGCCGCTCGTGACGTCTGGTTCGTGGTGGGTCTGCCGGTCTTCTTTGTGAGTGTGCTGGGCTGGGATTTCTGGCTGGCCGGCGGTTTCATGGCCGCCTGGACCATAGGCTACGGCTTTGTGCAGGCCTCGACGCCCGGTCTGATCCGCCGGCGCGTCGAGGGCGCCCACGAACCCGACGGGCGCACGGCCATGGCCCTGGCCTACGGGCTGGCCGCCTTTCCGGCGGGGATCGCCCTGGCGCTCATGAACGGCGTCGCGCCAACCCTGGCCGTGGTTGGGGGCTTGCTGGCCTTTGGCGTGGTCTTCGCCCTGAACTCGGCGGTTCACAGCTATCTGATCCTGGCCTACACCGATAGCGACAAGGTGGCGATGAACGTGGGCTTCTACTACATGGCCAACGCCATGGGCCGCCTGGCGGGCACGGTGCTCTCCGGGTTGCTCTACCAGATCGGCCTGCGCTACGGCGCAAGCGGCGGCCTGGTCCTGTGCCTGTGGGCCTCGATGGCCTTTCTGCTTCTTGCCGGCACGCTCTCTCTGGCGCTGCCGGTGCAGACGGCCCCGCGCACGCGCCCGATTGTGCTGAGCGATATGGGCGAGTAAACGTCCTTCGCCCCCGTAATGAATCTGGGCGCAGCCCGCCCGCACCCTGCGCAAGGCGCCTGTTTGAGCCGTGCGTTACAGGATGTACACGGTGGAGGGGTGCGGGGAGGTTGCGCCTCCCCGCATGTCCCGGTTCCCCGCCCGCGGCGGGGCGTTGTTGGCGGTTCGCCAGGCCTCCTGGCCGCCGCGGGCGGGGAACGACCGGTTCGTGGGCCCCAGGCCCGCCACCCCTCCCCGCCAGGAGGCGACTGCGAAACGCATGTACTTGAGAGGAGGAGGTCATGGGCCATCGCATCCAGGCGCTGCTGGGGCTGACCGCGCTTCTGGCGCTCCTTGCCGGCTGCGTCCAGCAACAGGTGACGCCGACGCCCCCGGCGGTAGCCCTGCTTGCTGGCGACGCGCTGGCGCCGGTTGATCCCGCGCTAGTGACCGGCGCGTTCGAGATCAGCGGCTCGTCTACGGTCTACCCACTGACTGCCCGTATGGTTGAAGAGTTCTATGTGGAAGGGTCGCGTTCCCAGATCGATGTGAAGATAACCGGCACTGGCGGCGGCTTTCGCAGCTTCTGCGGCGGCGATCCGGTAGAGATTATCAACGCCAGCCGCCCCATCACCGATGAGGAACTCGCCGCCTGCCGCGCCATCGGTCGTGAGCCGATAGGGTTCCAGGTTGGCGTGGATGCCCTGGCCGTTGTGGTCAGCCGGCAGAATACCTTTGTCGAGGCCTTGAGCTTCGCCGATCTGGTGCAGATCTTCTCGGGGCGCTACCGCGCCTGGAACGAACTGAACCCGGCCTTTCCCGCGGAGCGGATTGCGATCTACAGCCCCGGGGTTGATAGCGGCACCTTCGATTTCTTCGTCGAAAAGGTGCTGGGCGATAAGTTGCTACTTCCTGCCATTCCCGGCGCCGTTCTCAGCGAGGATGACGTTGAGTTGATGCGTGGAATCGAGAACACTCCCTACGCGATTGGTTATTTTGGCTATGCCTATTACACCGATGATCAGGAACGCCTGCGCGCCCTTGCCATCGACGCAGGCAATGGCCCGGTCGCGCCCGCGCTCGAAACGGTGTCCGATGGCACGTATCCCCTGACCCGCCCGCTGTTCATCTATACCGACCGGCAAACCCTCCAGGCCAACCCGGCGGCGGCGGCGTTCGTCAGTTACTACTTGCAGCACGCCAGCGAGGTGATCCGTGACGTCGGCTACTTTGCCGTCTCCGACGTGGTCTCCAATGATGCCCAGAAGGCGCTGGTGGCCGCCTTGCGCTGATCCGCACCGTCGGGCGACGAGTTGCGCCGGCATCCTGGCGGGGAGCGCTCTCAGGTGGAGGGTATGGGGGGAGGCTGAGCCTCCCCCCACGCTGTTCCAAACGGTGCACATAAGGCCTCTGCCGTTTTAGATTGCGGATTGGAGATTGCCGCTCCATGCAACAGGAAGTGCTCCAGCGCTCACGAGCTTGCGGCGTCTCTAAGTGACGCCCCGGTATCCCCTGCTGGGGAAGGGAACCGGGCTTGTAAGCGTTCACATTGCTCCTGGGAGCGCGGGCAGCTTGCCTGCGGAGACGCGACGGGGGCGAAACGCCCGCGCTTGCAGGCGCGTGGGTTACCCCACGTGTGAACAGTTATCCGGGCTCCTCCAGCGGGGGGAGGCTGGGAGGAGGGCGGAACGCATCGAACAGTGAAGCTCCTACGAACCTTGTCTAACGCGGTACAATACTTCCATCGCCGACCCTTTCCCGAAGGAGCGCCCTATGCGTACCCTGGTCATCAGCACCGATGCCCCCACCGTCCCTGGTCCCCCGCAGGGCCACTGGACCTATGCCGACTGGGAGGCCTTGCCCGATGACGGGAACATCTATGAGATTATTGACGGGGTGCTGTATATGACAACTGCGCCGAGCAGTTTTCACCAGTGGATCCGGCAGCGTCTCTATCGCTATCTCGGCATCCCGGTCGAAGATCAGCGTCTCGGGTTCGTGTTCACGGCGCCCATCGGCTTGTTGATCCCCGGCTGCGATCCCGTGCAACCCGACTTCGTCTTGGTGCGCCAGGCCAATGCCGGTATCATCCGCGAGCGGCGCATCCGCGGCGTGCCCGATCTGATCATCGAAATCCTCTCCCCCAACAGCGTGGTCTATGATACGCAGGTGAAGCTGGGCGCCTATGCGCGGGCCGGCGTGCCCGAATACGCGATCGTCGATCCCCGCGCGCGCACCCTCGACTATTACCGCCTGCAATCGCCAGGGCGCTACGATGGCCCCCGGAGCTTCGGCGAGACGGAGCGCGTGAGCTTCGACTGCCTGCCAGGTGTGACGCTGTCGATCGCCGATCTGTTCGCCGGCGCCCCCGATCCGACCCCTTGATGGCATGTCGCCAGCGGGCCCCCGTGGGAGGGGGCTGGTTGCGACATCGCAACCGCGCGTCGGACATGTGCCACTGAATATATTCAAGACATCGCATATACTTCACATCAGCCCTCCATGCGGCTCACGCCGCACACCAACGGGATGAAAAAAAGTTCTTCCTGGGAGGGCGTCGCCCTCCCAAACCCTCCCGCGGGTGTGGGTATGGGGAAACCGGGTTTCCCCCTGCCCCTGCGGGGTGGGGGCGTGGGGAAACCGGGTTTCCCCACACCCCTCGCCAAGGGCGTATGTTCACGTTAGCCCTCCATGCGGCTGCGCCGCACAGCGATGGGATGAAAAAAGGTTCTTCCTGGGAGGGCGTCGCCCTCCCAAACCCTCCCACCAGGTGGGGGTAGGGGCAAACCCGGTTTCCCCCTACCCCTGCTCGAGGGCGAGGCCCTCCCGGGGGCGTGGGGAAACCCGGTTTCCCCACACCCCTTCCTCTGAGAGCTTAGGTTCACGTTAGACATGCTTTCGCCTCCAAAGCGTAACGTTGTATGAACCAGACCAGCGCCCAGCGCCAGGTGCGCATCTTCAAGGCCCTGATGCATCCGGTGCGGTTGCAGATCCTCGATCTGCTCCGCGGTGGCGAGTTGTGTGTTTGCCAGATCGAGGCGCAGTTGGGCCAGCGCCAGGCCTATGTGTCGCAGCAACTGGCCGTGCTGCGGCGGGTCGGGCTGATCGCCGACCGGCGCGAAGGGCTGAACACTTACTATCGCATTGTCGAGCCGCAGGTGCTTGCGATGCTCGATGCGGCGCGCGCCATCGTCGGCGATGAAACGCCCACGCCGGCACCGGCGGCCCCGCCGCGCTGCGCTCGCGCCGCGCCGGCCCGACCCGCTGTCGGATCGTCCGTTGTATTGACCCCGGAGGAGTAGCGTTATGGTGAACGTCAAAGTGCTCGGTTCCGGCTGCGCCAACTGCAAGCGCCTGGAAGAGCGTGTGCGCAAGGTGGTGGCCGATCGCGGCCTTGAGGTCGAGGTCGAGAAGATCACCGATTATGGCCAGATGATGCGCTGGAACCTGATGCAGACCCCCGGCCTGGTGGTCAATGATGTCCTGGTATCGGCGGGGCGCATCCCCGATGAAGCTGAGATT
This sequence comes from Chloroflexaceae bacterium, assembly GCA_034434655.1. GTDB lineage: Bacteria > Chloroflexota > Chloroflexia > Chloroflexales > Chloroflexaceae > JACAEO01. The sequence goes on along the minus strand of DAOTYR010000488.1, from coordinate 3,232 downwards.
GCCCGGTGGCTGACGTGAACATACGCCCTCGGCGAGGGGTGTGGGGAAACCCGGTTTCCCCACGCCCCCGCCCGCGGGAGGGCCTGGCGCATCCGCCGCTTGCCGGGGAATCCTGCGCCCGTGTTCTCCACGCCCCCGCCCGCGGGAGGGCCTGGCCCTCACGCAGGGGTATAGGGAAACCCGGTTTCCCATACCCTCACCCCGTGGGCGAGTGTGGGCGGGCGCAGCCCTCTTTGAGGAACCTCCTCCGGTTCATGCCGCTGGTGGGCGCTGAAGCCGCGCAGATGGCTGATGGCAGGTAGCGCAGGCGCGCGGCAAGCGCCGCGTCGCACCGGGCGCACAACGGGGCGGAGGGACCGCCCCGGTTTATAGGGGTATATATTCGTCTTTTGGAATGTAAAAGGATCGTTCCATGGAACAAACCCTCCAACCTTCTCTCGGAGGGCGAGGGCGCGCCGATCGGCGCGCCTGGCTGATGGTTGCTGGCGCTGCAGTTGCCTGGTTGATCGCCTATCGCAGCATCGGTCCTCTCGCCGACTGGCTGACCTTCGGCCTGTTGGGGCTCGCGCCCGGCTCGCATCTGGGTGAGGCGCTGGCCTTCTTCCTCTACGATGTGCCCAAGATCCTGCTGTTGCTCAGCGGTATGATCTTCGCCATCTCCACGGTGCGCTCGTTTTTCGGCCCCGAGCGCACCCGCGCCCTGCTGGGCGGCAAGCGCGAGGGGGTGGGCAACGTGGCGGCGGCGGGGTTGGGGGTGCTGACGCCCTTCTGCTCCTGCTCGGCAGTGCCTCTGTTCATCGGCTTTGTGGAGGCGGGCATTCCCCTGGGGGTCACCTTCTCCTTCCTGATCGCCGCGCCGATGGTCAACGAGGTGGCGCTGGTCATGCTGTTCGGCATGTTCGGGTGGCGAGTGGCGCTGCTCTATCTGCTCGCCGGGTTGAGTGTGGCCGTCGTGGCCGGTATGGTGATCGGGCGCTTGAAGCTGGAACGCTACGTGGAGGAGTTTGTGTGGCGCATCAAAGCTGGCGGCGGGGCCGTGGCCGCCGCGTCGCCGACCTGGTCGGAGCGCTTCGCCCTGGCCTGGCGCAGCACCCGCGAGATCGTGGGCAAGGTCTGGCTCTTCGTGGTCATCGGGATTGCGGTGGGCGCCGGTATCCATGGCTACGTGCCCGAAGATGCCCTGGCAGGGGTCCTCGGACGGGGGGCCTGGTGGTCGGTGCCGGTGGCCGTGGCCCTGGGCGTGCCGCTGTACTCCGGCGCCGCCGGGATGATCCCTGTGGTGCAGGCCCTTATTGCCAAGGGGGCGGCCCTGGGCACGGCGCTGGCCTTCATGATGGCCGTGGTGGCCCTCAGTCTGCCGGAGTTGATCATCCTGCGCCGGGTGCTCAAGCCGCAACTGATCGCCGTGTTCGTTGGCGTGGTGGCAGTCGGGATCATCGGCATCGGCTATCTCTTCAACCTGGTGTTGTAGGCGCCGGCGGAGGGTGACGCTTTCCCGGGAAAGCGCTTTGGTTCCTGATGCGCGGCGCGCGGATTTCGGAAAGGAGCGTGGCTATGTCCAATCCAGCAGCGGCGGTCTCGTCCGGGCAGGCTCCCGGTGTTGCCCGCCAACTCTCGGCCCTCGATCGCTACCTGACCCTGTGGATCTTCCTGGCGATGGCGATCGGCGTCGGGCTGGGCTATTTCTTCCCCGCGGTCGAGGGGTTCATCAACCGCTTCCAGGTCGGCACGACCAATGTCCCCATCGCCATCGGTCTGGTGCTCATGATGTACCCGCCCTTCGCCAAGGTCAGGTACGAGGAACTGGGCGAGGTCTTTCGCAATCGCAGGGTGCTGAGCCTGTCGCTGATCCAGAACTGGGTGGTCGGCCCCGTCCTGATGTTCCTGCTGGCGATCACCTTCCTGCGGGGTTACCCTGAGTACATGATCGGTCTGATTCTGATCGGTCTGGCGCGCTGTATCGCCATGGTGATCGTCTGGAACGAGCTGGCCAGGGGCGATACGGAGTACGCCGCTGGCCTGGTGGCCTTCAATAGCGTGTTCCAGGTGTTGTTCTACAGTGTGTACGCCTGGGTGTTCATCACCGTGCTGCCGCCGCTGTTCGGGTTGCAGGGCAGCGTGGTGCAGATCGGCATCGGCGAGATCGCCCGCAGCGTGTTCATCTACCTGGGCATTCCCATGATCGCCGGGTTCCTGACCCGCCTGGCGCTCCTGCGCGCGAAGGGCCGCGAGTGGTACGAAACGCGCTTCGTGCCGCGGATCAGCCCGTTGACGCTCATTGCCCTGCTCTTCACCATTGTGCTGATGTTCAGTCTCAAGGGCGAGTTGATCGTTCAGATCCCGCTCGATGTGGTGCGCATCGCTATCCCGCTGTTGCTCTACTTCGTGCTGATGTTCCTGATCAGCTTCTGGATGGGCTGGCGCATCGGCGCGGATTATAGCAAGACCACGACCCTGGCCTTCACCGCGGCCAGCAACAACTTCGAACTGGCCATCGCCGTTGCTGTGGCGGTCTTCGGCATCAGCTCCGGCCAGGCCTTCGCCGCGGTGATCGGGCCGCTGGTCGAGGTGCCGGTGATGATCGGTCTGGTGAACGTGGCTTTCTGGTTCCAGCGACGCTACTTCGCCGCCACGGCAGCCCCGGCGACGGCTATTGCCGAGGCGGGGGCCGCGACGGGTTGCGCGCCGCCGGTCGGCGATCCGGGCGAGCGACACGGGTAGGCGCGTCGCCGCCCGTGGCCGGAGGTAACTGTTCACACCCGAGCTACTGCCTGGAGCATATACTTTGCGCCTTCGCGTCTTTGCGTTATGTAGGTAACCGTTCACGTCCGGGCTACTGCCTTGAGAGCGAGGGCGTCTCGCCCTCGCCGCGTTTCCGCGAGCACGCTGCCCTCGCGCCCAGGAGCAACGTGAACGCTTACCGCCATCGCCGCACTTGTTCATCGTGCCGCCTTGTGGTACTGTATTGAGGCCCAGGAGCACATGTCTTTCTTTTACACGTTTTCCATGAGGAAGTGACAGCAGTGAGCGTCTGTCTCACTGTCGTGCTCGCGTGGGCTTTTCTGCTCAGACCCCCATGCGGCTCGCGCCGCACACCGACGGGATGAACATACGATTGTTCCTGGGAGGGCGCAGCCCTCCCAGACCCTCCCACCGGGTGGGGGAATGGGGAAACCGGGTTTCCCCATTTTCACGTTAGGCGGATTGAACAGAAGGTGAGGCGGGCCTATGG
>DAOTYR010000487.1:0-11456 GCA_034434655.1 Chloroflexaceae bacterium | reverse complement strand
CGCGCTTGACATGGCCCGAAAGCTCGTGCTACACTTCACAAAACGTACAGCCTGACTCCCTGGAGGCGCCTGTGGATCGCCTGGACGTACCACCTGATGTTGTCATCCGGCGGTTGCCGCTCTATGCCCGAAGTCTGCGCTACTTGCTCGAAGAAGGAGTGCACTCGGTTTCTTCGCAGGAACTGGGTGAGCGGATCAACGTCACTGCCGCCCAGATCCGCAAGGATCTCTCCTACTTCGGGGAGTTCGGCAAGCAGGGCATTGGTTACGATGTCGAGAAGCTGCTGAACCACATCGAGCGCATCCTGGGGCTGAATCAGCGCTGGCCGGTGGTGCTGGTCGGCGTCGGCTACCTCGGCCAGGCCATCGCTCGCTACGAGGGCTTTCACAAGCAGGGGTTGCAGATCGTCGGTCTCTTCGACACCGATCCCGCCAAGATCGGCGAGCGTGTCAACGATCTGCCCATCCTGCCGCTCGACCAACTGGCCCAGGTCATTCGCGAGCACCACGTGCGCCTGGCGATCATCGCCGTGCCCGCGGCCCAGGCCCAGCATGTCGCCGATCTGCTCATCGAGGCCGGCGTTCGCGCCATTCTGAACTACGCGCCCATCGTGCTGCAGACCCCCGATGATGTCTGGGTGCGCTACATCGATCCGGTGGCCGTGTTGCACAGCCTCACCTACTACCTCGCCCGCGAGTCCGGCGATTGAGGGGTGTAGGGACACCCCGTTTCCCCACACCCTGCCGCCGCTCCCGCTGCTGCCGCCGCTCCCGGAGTGAGGGGTGTGGAGAAACCCGGTTTCCCTACACCCCTCACCCCCTGGGAGAGTTTGCGAGGGCTGCGCCCTCCCAGGAACAGCCTTGTGTGCATCCCGTTCGAGCCGGGGGATGGGGAAACCGCGTTTCCCCATACTCCTCACCCCGCAGCGTAGCCGCATGGACGATTGTCTCATGACTTGACAACCCGGTTGTGACAGGGTATGGTTGCGGAGGGGGTAAAACCCTCCCCGACCTACGTCCCTGGGAATGTCTGCATGAAGCGGCTCATACTTACCGGGCGTCGCCAGATCTACCTCGGGTTGCTACTTCTCGCCTATGCGTTGACCGCACTGCCGCTGGCATGGCCCCGCCCGGCGCCCACGGTCCGCTTTGCCGGCGCCGGGCCGGCCTCAACGCCCCTTCCCGTCTCTGACGCTACGACTCCCTGGCAAGCATTCACCGCCCTCCAGGCTCGTACCGCCGCGCCGCTCGAGGCTAGCTTTGACCGGCTGACCGGCGTGGCCCGCTTTGTGCAACCGGCGCGCGCCGATGACCGGCTGCCCTATGTTCCCACCGCTGCCGAGGCGGGCAAGCCCGAGGCGATCGCCCGTGGCTTCCTCGATCAGAATCGCGCCCTCTTCGGCCTGCGCAGCGCCGTCGAGGAACTGCGTTTGCTGCGTTACGAACCCGACGCGCAGCGTAACTTCGCCCATCTGCGCTTCGATCAGGTCTACCAGGGCCTGCCCGTCTTTGGACGCCAGTTGGTCGTGCATCTCGACCCTGACCAGCGCATTGTGGCCGTGAACGGGCAGTTCCATCCCCAGATCGCCATCGCGACCAGCCCCGCCGTCACCCCCGAGGCGGCCCTGGCCGTCGCGCTGCTCGACCTGCGTGGCAAACAACTCGATCCGGACGAACTGGCGCGCATCGCGATCCATCCCCTGCCCGCCAGAACCCGCCTGGTGGTCTATGTGGACGAACGCGGCGCGGCCGCCCTGGCCTGGCAACTCACCATTCTCACCACGACACCCCTGGGCCAGTGGACCTACTTTGTCAACGCCCGGCGGCCGCTGGTGATCCACGCCTTCGACACGATCATGCACGGTAAGCGCCGGCGCACCTTCACCGCGCAGAACACCACCCGCGTGCCGGGCCGGCTGATCATTGACGAAGGCGAACGCTCGCGCGACGCCGTCGCTCAGGCGGCCCACGACGGCGCCGGCATTGTCTACGACTACTACTTCAACACCTTCCGGCGCGACTCGATCGATGGGCGGGGCATGCCGCTGATCTCCACCGTCAACTTCGGCAGCGACCCCCAGGATGCCGAGAACGCCGCCTGGGTGGGCGAGTACAACCAGATGATCTACGGCGACGGCGGGCGCATCTTCAAACCGCTGCCCTTCGGGCTGGATGTTATCGCCCATGAGTTCACCCATGGCATCACCCAGTACAGCGCCGATCTGATCTATGAGGGGCAGTCGGGCGCCTTGAACGAGTCGTACTCCGATGTCTTCGCCGCCATGATCGACCGCGACGACTGGCTGATCGGCGAAGACGTCATCAAATCGCCGCCCTACCCGCGTCCCTATCTGCGGAGCATGCAGGACCCGAATGCCGAGGGCGCCTACGATCCACGCAACCCGTTGGAGGGCATCGGCCAGCCGGCTACGATGGCCCAGTACGCCAATCTCCCCAACACCCGCCGCGCCGACAACGGCGGCGTGCACGTCAACAGCGGCATCCCCAACTATGCCCACTTCCTGCTGGCCCAGGCCATCGGTCGCGAGAAGACCGAACAGATCGCCTACCGCGCGTTGACCCAGTATCTCACGCCAGGCGCCAATTTCGTGGACGCGGCCAACGCCAGCGCCCGCGCCGCCGCCGACCTGTACGGCCAGGGCGCCGAGGTGCAGGCCGTGCGCCAGGTCTTCGCCCAGGTTGGCATCACCGACCAGGCCGTGCCGGGCGGCCCGGTGATTTCCGACACCACCGGTGTGCCCTCCGGCGGCCCGGCGCCGGAACGGCCCGCCCCGGCCCTCCCCGCCGGCTGCAGCGACATCGTCGTCGCCGGCGGCTTCGAGCAACGCGAAGCCTGGGTCGAGGTCGTCCGCGGCGACGCGCCGATCATCGACACCCAACTGCCGCGCAGCGGGCGTTACAGCGCCTGGCTCGGCGGGCAGGACCAGGAGACGCTCCAGTACCTCTACCAGGACGTGCGCATCCCCGCCAATGCCACCCGCGTGGAACTGCGCTACGCCCGCCTGATCCACGAAGAAACCACCGGCCTCTTCGGGGCCTTTGCCCCCGACGCCCGCTTCAGCGTCCTGTTCGCCAGCCTCCAGGGCGACCCGATCCAGGTGGTCGAGGAGATCTCCTCGCGCGGCGGCGATGACACCTGGCGCGAACGGAGTTTCGACGTTTCGCGCCTGGCCGGGCGGAACGTCCGTCTGGTCTTCGCCTCGGAGAACCCCCGTGGCAATGTCTCGAGTATGTTCGTTGACGATGTGGCCCTGATCGCCTGCACCACCGGCGAGGGACCGGCCGCCCCGCCGACCAGCAACGCCGACCTGGTCTACATCCAGGGGCAGATCACCGATGCCAGCACCCGCCGGGGCATCGAGGGCGCGCAGTTTTTCGTGATGCGCCCGGGGATCACCGCGAGCCAGGCCGCCGCCGATGACACTCTCTCGCCCAACGAGGTGCTGACCTTCGGCGTCGCCGACCGGCAGGGTGTCTATCGGACGCAGCAGGCCATCCCCCGCGGCCAGACCTACAGCGTTATCGTCTTTGGCGCCGGCTACCGGCCCATCATTGCCGACCAGGAAGTGTCCATTCCCGCCACTGCCACCAACCCGTACCGGGTGGACGCGGAACTTCGCCGGGGACGATAGAGGGGGCTGGGCGGGCGTAGCCCTTCAGGAACAGCGATGTCAGAGAATAACCCTATCGAATGCTGCGTATGCCACCAGCCGCTCACGCCGCCGTACCAGACCCTCGGCGGGCGAGCCTACTGCGCGCGATGCTACGCGGCGGTGAACCGCCCCCGCCTGGGCTTCTGGCGGGCAACTGCCCTGCAGATCGGCGGGATGGCCGCGCTGGCGGCCGTGGTGGCCTACCTTGCCGACCGGATTGGCCCCCTGAGCGGCCCGGCCCTGCTGGTGGCCGGCGTGCTGCTGGCGGTGATCCCCTCGGCCCTGTGGGTCGTGTTTTTCTACCAGCAGGATCGCCTGGAACCGGAGCCGAAACAGCGCGTCGCGGCGGTCTTTCTCCTCGCGGCGCTGCTGGCCGACGTGGTCGCCCGGCGCGTCATCTATGACTGGTTCCGGGTCAGCGAGTGGGCGCCACGCACCACGCTGACCTCGCTGCTGGCCTCGATCCTGATCATCGGTGCCACCTACCAGGCCATCGTCTACCTCGCCGTGCGCCTGCTGGTGTACGATACCCCGGAGTTCGACGAACGGATCGACGGGATCATCTACGGCACCATGGCTGGTCTGGGCATTGCCATGGTCAGCAACCTGTACTTCGTGCTGGCCAACGACGGCGTGGCCCCTGGCCCCGGGGCCATCGCCACGGTAACCACAGCCATGGCCGCGGCGTCCTTCGGCGGGCTTCAGGGCTGGTTCATGGCCGAGGCCAGGTTCGAGCACAGGCCGGTCTGGTGGGTGCCCATGGGTTACGTTCTGGCGACGCTGCTCAACGGCGTGTTTAGCTGGCTGATCAGCGAGGTCAGCGCCGTGGGGTTGCAGGTGGCCCCCTGGCGCTCGCTGCTCATGGGCCTGATCGTGGCCCTGGGCGCCTTCCTGACCCTGGCGGCGCTCATGCGCCGCAGCACCGCGGTTACCCTGCGTCGGGCCGGGCAGTAGATGGGAGACGCGGATGAGCGACCTGGCGCGCAATGAGCCGATCTACCCCCTGCGCATGCGGCCCAAGGATGTGGGCGTGGCCCTGGCGGCGCTGCTCTTCCTCCTCGGCGGCTGGCTGCTGATGAGCAGCGCCACCACCCGCACCCGCGCCTTCCAGGACGAGTTCACACCGCTGCGCTTCGCCTATCCCGCTGACTGGATCGCCGTTGAAACGCTTCAGGACGTCACGCTGCGCGTGGCGGACCCGGCCACGCCCTCGGCGGTCAAAACGTCTATGACGGTCGAGAGCCGCCCCCTCGACCCCGCTGCCCCGCCCACCTTGCAGACCCTGCTCGACCGGCGGGTGGAGCAACGGCAGGCCCTCACCGGGTACCATTTCCTCAGCGAGGCCGAGACCGAGGTTGGCGGAGCGCGGGCGATTGTGACCGAGTACGCCTACGTGGTGCAGCCGATCGACGAGCCACGGCGCGCTTCGCTGCCGGTGGTGGTGCGCGCGCGCGAGTACATTATCGTGACCGCCGACCAGTCGTATTACGTCACCTTCAGCGCGCCGGATCAGGTCTTCGACCGGGAGAGCCGGCGCTTTGAGCGGGTGATCGCAAGCATGGTGGTGCAATGAGCGACGAGACCGAGAAGCCAGCCCTGCCCGCCGAGGGCCTCAAGCTCGGCGGCGCGCTATCGGGAGGCTATGACACGCGCCTGAGCGAGTCGCGGGCGCCCGAGGGCGCAGACGAGGACCGCCTGCGGCTGCCCCGCAACGCCCTGATCGCCTACCGCAAGAGCGGCGGCCTGCGCTTCACCTCACGGGGAGTCATCGTCTACCGCAATGGGTGGGTGATGCCGCTGGACGGCGCGGCGGGCCGTCCACGCCGCCTGGGGCCGGCGGCGCTGGCCCGCCTGGAGGGCCTGATCCTGCGCAGCGAACTGACGCGGACGCCGCAGCGTACCCCTGGCGCCACGCGCGACGGCTACAGCTATGCGATCGTAACGCGCATCGGCAGACGGGAACATGCCGTCGAGTTGAACGACCCCGTCCCGGCGGCCCAGGCGCGCCTGGTGCGCGCGTTGAACGCCTTGTTGCCGGCGACAGATTGAGAGGGAGTCCGGCGCCTCCCCCCAGCGGGGGGGTGGGAGGGGTATGGGGAAACCAGGTTTCCCCATACCCTCACCTGGGGGGAGGGTTCGGGAGGGCTGCGCCCTCCCAAAAACAACCTTATGTGGCGGTATTGTGCGGCGGAGCCGCATAGACGGCTTAGGTGAGCGATCCTGGTTCTAGTGCCGGGTAATCTCGCGGCTGATCACCAGGCGCTGGATCTCGCTGGTGCCCTCGTAGATCTCCGTAATCTTGGCATCGCGGAAGTAGCGCTCGACGGGGTACTCCTTGGAGTAGCCATTGGAACCGTGGAGCTGGATGGCCTTGGTAGCCGTCCACATGGCCGTTTCCGAGGCGAAGAGCTTGGCCATCGAAGCATCCTTGACATAATCAAGCCCCTGGTCCTTGCGCCAGGCGGCCTCGTAGGTGAGCAGGCGAGCGGCCTTGATGCGGGTGGCCATATCCGCGAGGGTGAACCCGACGGCCTGGAACTCGTGGATGGGGCGGCCAAACTGCTCGCGGATGCGGGTGTAGTTGAGCGCGGCCTCATAGGCGCCCTGGGCGATGCCCACGGCCTGGGCAGCGATGCCGATGCGCCCGGCGTTGAGAATGGTCATGGCGATCTTGAAGCCCTGGCCCTCTTCGCCGAGACGCCGCCAGACCGGCAGCCGGTAGTTGTCATAGGCCATCTGGCAACTATGGGCGCTGCGGATGCCGAGCTTGTTCTCCACCTTGACAATGCTGCAACCGGGGGCATGGGTGTCAACGAGAAAAGCGGTGATGCCTTTGTGGCCCTTCGCCGGGTCGGTCATCGCCATGAGGATGATCGTATCGGCGTGATCGCCGTTGGTGACCCAGTTCTTCACCCCGTTGATCACATACGTATCGCCGTCACGCACGGCCGTGGTCTTCTGCGCGGCGGCATCGGAGCCCGCGCCCGGCTCGGAGAGCGAAAAGGCCCCCAGCATGCGCCCCGAGGCCAGAGGAACCAGCAGTTCGCGCTTCTGCTCCTCGGTGCCGAACTTCTCCAGACCATAGCACACCAGCGAGTTATTGACCGAGGCGATCACGCCGAGGGACGCATCAACCCGGCTCAGTTCCTCAATCACGATGGCGTAGGAGACGTAGTCGAGGCCGGCCCCGCCATACTCCTCCGCGACGGCGACGCCAAGCAGACCCAACTCGCCCATCTGTTTGACCAGGTCGGTTGGCCAGATCGCCTCCTCATCGCGCTGCGCGACCGTGGGCGCGGCTTCCTTCTCGACGAACTGCCGCACCGTGTCGCGCAACATCTGCTGGTTGTCATTGAGCCGGAAGTGCATTGGTTCCCTCCTCTACCCCTACCCCATTGTAGGCGTCACTTACCAAACAGCCGTCCATGCGGCTACGCCGCACGCCATCGGATGAAAAAGGTTATTTTCCTGGGAGGGCGCGGCCCACCCTCCACCGGGTGAGGAGCTGGGGAAACCGGGTTTCCCCGGCCCCTGCTTGAGGGCTGCGCCCCTCCACCGGGTGAGGAGCTGGGGAAACCGGGTTTCCCCAGGCCCCTGCTTGAGGGCCGGGCTCTCCCAACCCCCCGCGGGCGGGGGTGTGGAGAAACCCGGTTTCCCCACACCCCGCGCGCAAGCTCACAACTCTGCCAGCCGGGCGCGTAGCTTCTCCAGGGCCGCGCGCGCCAGTTCCAGGCCCTCGCGCTCACGCTGCACCACCTGCGCCGGCGCCCGCGAGGTGAAGCCGTCATTGGCGAGTTTCGCCTCGCGGCGGGCCACGTCGGCCTCGGCCGCCTCAAGCTCTTTGCGCAACCGCGCGCGTTCGGCCTCCAGGTCGATCAGGCCGGCCAGGGGCAGGTAGCATTCGACGCTGCCGATAACGATCGCCGCGGCGTGGATGGGCCGGTTCTCCAGACGCTCAACGATGGTCAGATCATCGGCCTTCACCCGGCCCAGGCGCGCAATCAGCGCCGCCTGGGCGCGCAGCATCGCGGCCTGCTCGCCAGCGGCAATCGTCGCCGTGACCCAGCGCGCCGCCTCGACCTTGAACTCGCTGCGGGCGTTGCGGATCGCCACGATCAACTCGCGCACCAGTTCCCAATCGCGCTCGGCGGCCTCGTCCAGCGGCGCGGGTTCGTTCACCGGGTAAGCGGCGAGCATGATTGAGCGCGGCGCGTTGGGGTAGTGGCTGGCCGTGGGGGCCTCACCCACGAGATACTGCCAGAGTTCCTCGGTGACGTAAGGCATAAAGGGATGCAGCAGGCGCAGGCTCCCCTCCAGCACGGTGTAGAGCGTGGCCCGTGTGGCCCGCTGCGCCGCGGGGTCGTCTTCGAGTTGCACCTTGGCCACCTCGACGTACCAGTCGGCGAACTCGCCCCAGAGGAAGTCGTGGATCTGCCGCCCGGCCTCGCCGAAGTTGTAGCCCTCCATGAGCCGATCCACGTCGCGCACCAGCCGGCCGTAGCGCGAGAGGATCCAGCGGTCGGCGAGGGAGAAGGCCGTGGGGGGCAGGCCATAGGCCAGTTCGCGCTCCTCGCCGAGTTTGCCCAGCACGAAGCGGGTGATGTTCCACAGCTTGTTGGCGAAGTTGCGCGCCGCCTCGATGCGCTGTGGGTTCAGGTTCAGATCTTGACCGGGGGTGCCGCTGGTCGCCAGGGTGTAGCGCAGCGCGTCGGTGCCGTAGCGGTCCATCACCTCCAATGGGTTGACCACATTGCCGTAGCTTTTCGACATTTTGCGCCCGTGCTCATCACGCACCAGGCCGTGCAGGTAGACCGTATGGAAGGGCGGCGTGCCGGTGAGGTAGCAGCCCAGCATCATCATGCGCGCGACCCAGAAGAAGAGGATGTCGTACCCCGTCTCCATCACCGAGGTGGGGTAAAACTCGCGCATATCCGGAGTGTCATCGGGCCAGCCCAGCGTCGAGAAGGGCCAGAGACCCGAACTGAACCACGTATCGAGCACATCGGGGTCCTGCACCGCTTCGGCGGGCGGCTGCTCATCGGGGCCGGGGACGACGAAGCTGCCATCGGGCAGGTACCAGACCGGGATGCGGTGGCCCCACCAGAGTTGCCGCGAGATGCACCAGTCTTCGATGTTCTCCAGCCAGTGGAAGTAGACCTTCTCGAAGTGTTCGGGAATGATCCGTGTGCGCCCCTCGCGCACGGCGGCGAGGGCCAGGTCGGCGAGGGGGCGGGTGCGCACGAACCACTGCTCGGAGAGCAGCGGTTCGATCACCTCGCCGCCGCGCTGGCTGATGCCCACGCTCATCGTATGCGGCTCGACTTTGACCAGCAGGCCCTCGCGCTCCAGGTCGGCGAGCAGGGCCGCGCGGGCCGCGAAGCGGTCCATCCCGGCATAGGGGCCGCCTTCCTCGTTGATCGTCGCATCTTTGTTCATGATGTTGATCATGGGAAGGTCATGGCGCTTCGCCACTTCGTAGTCGTTCTTATCGTGGGCCGGGGTGATCTTCACCGCGCCCGAGCCGAACTCCTTATCTACATAGTCGTCAGCGATAATCGGGATCTGACGGCCCAGGGCGGGCAGCACCGCCACGCGCCCGACCATGGCCGCGTAGCGCTCATCGTCAGGCGCCACGGCCACCGCGGTATCGCCCAGAATGGTCTCGGGGCGCGTGGTGGCGACGGTGATCCAGGCGCTGGCGCCTGCGGCCCACCGACCCGACCCCCAGGGATGCGCCGGCCCGCTCCAATCGGCGTCGATCACCGGGTAGCGCACGTACCAGATCGAGACATGGCGCTGTTCGTACTCCACCTCCAGGTCGCTCACGGCCGTCTGGAGCGCGGGCGACCAGTTCACCAGGTAGGTGCCGCGATAGATCAGCCCATCGTCGTAGAGGCGCTTGAAGGCCGTATGCACCGCCCGCGAGAGACCGGCGTCGAGAGTGAAGCGTTCGCGCGACCAGTCGCACGAAGCGCCCAGCCGGCGCAACTGGCGGGTGATCTCGCCGCCGTACTTCTCTTTCCACTCCCAGGTGCGGCGCAAGAACTCCTCGCGCCCGACGGCCTGGCGGCTCGTGCCCTCGCTCAGCAGCAACTTCTCCACCTGGGTCTGGGTGGCGATGCCGGCGTGGTCGGTGCCGGGCACCCACAGGGTCTTGTGGCCCTGCATGCGTCGCCAGCGGATCAGCAGATCCTCGATGGTGACGAACATGGCGTGGCCGAGGTGCAGCTCACCGGTGACGTTGGGCGGCGGAATGGAGATGACGAAGGGCGGGCGCGGGGCATCGTCGCGAGGCGCGAAGAAGCCGCTCCGTTCCCACCACGCATAGAGGCGCTGCTCAACCTGCTGGTGCTCATAGGCTCTGGCCATCTCGGCGGGGCGCCGGGGGGCGCTGGCCGGGGTGTCTGTCGTCATAGGCTCCTCGACACGCGGGGCACGTTCAGTCTCGTTGTATTATACCATCCCCCCGGAGGAGCAACCGCCGCTCGGGTGTCGCGAACGGTGCTGCGCGGCCCCCCCGCGCACACCGCGCGACCGGGGTTCGGGAGCGCGGCGCCGCTGGAAGGTCTTTGAGAAATTCATCCGCTATGCCGGGCTGGCCGTGGGGCTAAAGCCCTCGGCTACGGAATGCGAAGCCCGCCTGCGCGGGCTATAGCGGATTATGTATTCAAAGACCATGAAGCGGCGCGTCCCGGCCCGGTCCCTCCCTGACCCTCCCCCGCTGGTAACTGTTCACACCTGGGGTAACACACGCGCCCGGGAGCGAGGGCGTCCCGCCCTCGTCGCGTCTCCGCGGGCAAGATGCCCGCGCTCCCAGGAGCAATGTGAACACTTACCCCCGCTGGTGGAGGGAACCACGCGCTTCCCCCTAGCGGGGGGAGGGTGAGGGAGGGGCGATTCGGCACGAGACGGTCCTGCCACCGCGCAAGGTCCTGTGCACGACAGGTCACTGCGCCAGCGCCGGGCGCGGCTGGACGACGATGCGCCAGCAGGCGACATCATCGAGTGGCACGTTGGTAAAATGCACCAGGCCGGTATGGTCGGTTTCGCCGCGGAAGTTCTGTTCGGCGGTCTCCAGGAACACCGTGCTGCCAGCCTGGTCGAAAGGGTCGGCGTCGGGCAATTCGACGCAGATCCGCACCATCCCCTCCTCATCGCGCTCATTCGGGGCGAGCACCTCAACGGTGATGTGCGGGTCGTCGTCGCTGGTCTGCGGAACGGTATAGGCATAGCGCAGGCGCAGGCCGATGGCGCGGGCCAGGGCGGGCGGGCGCATGAAGGTCAGCAGCGCTTCGGAGAACTGGATCGCAATCGCGTCACGGATGCGCGCAACCGCCGATTGGATGCCGGAAGCTGCACTGGCCAGCGCGCCCAGCGGCGCGGGCGGGATGCGCAGGAAGCTCAGATCGGGCACGGGCGGCTCGGGGAAACTGACCGCTTCGTGGCCGTAGAGCGCCTCCAGCGCGGAGCGCAACGCCTCGGATTCAGCTCTACAACTGGCGCAGCCTTCCAGGTGCGCCTCAACCTCGCGCAGCGCCGCCGTCAGTGGCTGCCCGAGCAGCACCGCTGTCACGTAGTCAGGAAGGATCGCCAGGATATGCAGATGCACAGCGGCGCTGTCGCCTTTTCTCAGGCTATCACCGGACCAGTACGCAGGTTCCATTCCGTGTACCCTTTCTCCGCCACCTCTGGGTGGACGGAAGTAGTGTTGCACTCTCTGCTTGCCGCATTGCGGGGATCAAGTGGTCCATGCCCCATCCCACTGTCTCTAAGGCTGCGCCC
>DAOTYR010000486.1:0-18942 GCA_034434655.1 Chloroflexaceae bacterium | reverse complement strand
GCGCGGGCTAGAGCGGATGATGTATTCAAAGACCATAACATAGGCTGGGAGCGCGGGCAGCTTGCCCGCGGAGACGCGCCAGGGGCGAAACGCCCTCGCTCGCAGGCGCGTGGGTTACCCCAGGGGTGAACCGTTACGCTTGGGAAGGGCAAGGGCCTCTCAGATTCTCCACTACCCAGGATGCGCCCCGACGATTTCATCACTCGCCGCCGCGAACGCTGGGAGCGCCTCGAGACGCTCCTCGAGCGCGCCGGCGCCGGTCTGGACGGGCTTTCCGCCGGCGAACTGCGCGATCTCGGCCGCCTCTACCGCCAGGCTGCCGCCGATCTGGCCGTGGCGCGACGCGACCTGCCGGAACACCCCGTCGCGCTCTATCTGAACAGCCTGGTGGCCCGCGGGCACGGCGCCATCTACCGCGAGAGCGGCGCCGGGGGCGCGGCCCGCGTGCGCGCCTTTTTCGCCGCAGGGTTCCCCCGCGCGTTCCGTGAGACCTGGCCGGCCACCCTGGCGGCCTGCGTGATGTTCCTGGTTCCGGCGATCATCGCCTTCGTGACAACCTACAACGACCCGGCCCTCGCCGGCGCGCTCGTCCCCGGGGCCGAGGCGGTGGTGGAACAGGTGCGGGCCGGTGAGGAGTGGTGGCAACGCATCAACGAAGAGGGCGCCAGCGTCGCCGCGGCCGAGATCATGACCAACAATATCGGCGTGGCCTTTCGCGCCTTCGCCGGCGGGGCGACGCTGGGCATCTACACGCTCTTCGTGCTCGTGAGCAACGGGATCTTCCTGGGAGTGGTGGCGGGCGCGGCGCAACGCTTCGATTTCGCCGACAATCTCTGGGGCTTTGTAGCGGCCCACGGGGCGATCGAGTTCAGCGTGATTTTCCTCGCCGGGGGCGCCGGCCTGCAACTGGGCTGGGCCATCCTCCGCCCCGGTCTGCTCAGCCGCCGCGCGGCGCTGGTGGTGGCCGCCCGGCGCGCCCTGCTGATCGTCCTGGGATGCGTGCCGCTGCTGGTCATTGCCGGATTGATCGAGGGCTTCGTTTCCCCCTCGGCGCTGCCGCTGGGGGTCAAGTTCGCCGTTGCGGCGATCTCGGGCGCGGCGCTGTGGGGCTACCTGCTAGGTGTGGGGCGCCGGTAGGTTGGTGGGCCGGGAAGGGGCGGGAGCGCAACCCGATGAGTTTTCAGAATTGCATAAGGGATGAACATAGGTTCTTCGTGGGAGGGCGCAGCCCTCCCACACCCTCCCACCGGGTGGGGGTAATGGGGAAACCCGGTTTCCCCAGCCCCCCTGCGCACGGGCTGCGCCCTCCCACACCCTCCCACCGGGTGGGGGGTAATGGGGAAACCCGGTTTCCCCATTACCCCTGCGCACGGGCTGTGCCCTCCCACACCCTCCCGCGGGCGGGGGCGTGCGGAAACCTGGTTTCCCCACATTCTACGAGGGTCACCGCGGTGTCAGGCGCAGCCATTCCACCACGACCGTTCCGCCGTCGCCGGCGCTCACCGGGTCGAGCCGCAGGCCGGTAATCACGCCTTCCCAGCCGGGGGCGGCGCGCAGATCGAGGCGGTACGTATGCGCCGCGGGGCCGGGCTCGAGCGTCCAGCGCACGGAGCGCGCCTCGTCGGCCTGGCCGTTGCTGTCCAGGAAGAAGAGTTGCGCATCGCGGGCGGCGGTGCCGGCGGCCAGGCGCACCTCCAGGGCCGCGAAGCGCGCCGGGTCCAGGCGCAGGGGCGGGCTGCTCAGCGCCGGGTCGCGCTCCGGGCGCAAGGCCCACCCCGGCTGCGCGCTGCTGGCCGGGGCGGCGCCGCTGACGCGCCAGCCCCAGCGCCCACGGGTGAAGTCCCAGCCCGGGCCTTCGGCCAGTTCCTGGGCCGCGGGGAGACGGTAGTAGACGGGCAGGCCCGGTCCCAGGTCCAGCGGCTCCAGCGCGGGTTGCAGCGGCGCGTAGCACTCCGCCACCGTCGCCGGGTCGAGTCTCAGGCGCTCGGCAGGGGTGGGCGGTTCGCCCGGCGGGGCGGGCGGGGGGCGGATGGCATCGGCGGCGATCAGCACGGCGTACCCGGCCCCCAGAGCGGCGTCAATGCGCGTATGGAGCCAGGCGCAGGCGGCGGGCCATGCGCCGGTGGCGATCATGGCCTGGTTGAGTGCGATCGCCTGCGGGCGCTCGACATAGAAGGGCAGGTACAACTCCAGCACCCCATCGGGCACGATCAGCAAGTCGCCCGGCGCGCTGTGGGCCGCCAGGGCCGCCGCCGTCACCCGTTGCAGGTCGCGGCTGGCGTCGCCGCGGCGGGTAATGGCCGTGCCGTTGAGCGGCAGCAGCGCCAGCCCGCACGCCAGCAGCAGCGCCGGCCAGACACGGGGCAGGGGTTGGTCAGTGAGACGGCTGACGCGACCTCCGGTGTCGCCAGCGCGCATCCCCCTGCCCTCTCTCACCCTCAGGGAGAGGGGGGCCGGGGGGGGAAGATCCCGGTGCGCATCGCGACCTTGCGTCCACTCCCGGTCCACAACGGGCTGGCACGCCGCCAGGACGACCAGCAGGTAGAACGGGGGCAGGCTGGCGATCCAGAACTCGATATTCTCAGGCTCCCACCAGACAAAGAAGGCCCCATAGACGGCCAGCCAGGTCAGGGTGACGGCCAGCGTCCCCCGTGGCGCGCGGGCCAGGCGACGAGCGTTCAGCGCCAGCGTCGCCAGCAGGGCCAGGCCGATCAGCGCGCCGCCAGAACGGGCGATGGTGCGCGCCAGGCCCTGCCCTAGCAGTTCCAGGCGCGCACCATCCAGCGGGCCGCCCCAATAGCCCGTGGTGGTATAGCCCGCCGCCCAGCGGAAAAGTTCCTCCCAGGACCGGAAGCCGCTGACCCCCAGCCCGACCCACAGGTACGCGCCGCCCACCAGCAGCGCCAGCGGCGCCGTGTAGGCCAGCAGCAGCGCCGGGGCGATCCGCGGGCGCGCGCCCGTGGCGGCAGCGGCCCTGAGACCCAGCCCCAGCGCCACCAGCGCCGGGAGGCTCAACAGCACATTGGTCTGGTGGAACAACACCGCCAGGCCCTGGATGGCGCCCAACCCGAGCGCGAGGAGCGGCGCGGGCCGCCGCGCCAGTTCCAGCATCAGCCACAGCGCGGCGATCAGGAACAGCGCCGCGATGGTGTAGACCTCGACCTCCACGGCGTAGTACCAGTAGGCATAGCTCGCGCCGAGCAACAGCGCGCCCAGGGCCGCCGCTTGCCAGCGCCCGGCGAAACGGGCGAGGAGCGTGGCGAACAGGCCCACGCCAAGGCCGCCGGCCAGCGCGTTGGCGGCCTGCAACAGCCGCTCCGCGCTCCCCTCCCAGCCGAGGCGCGAGGCCGCCAGGCGCATACCTGCCCCCAACGGCCCATACGCCAGATGGTGCGGATGGAACAACTCGCGCCAGGGCTTGCGATCAACGTCGAGGATGTACGAGAGCGCGTCGAAGGTATGGACGCTGGTGAGCGTGCCCAGGTAGAGGGCGGCGAAGAGCAACGCCGGGAGCAGCAGCATGGTCACGTAACGGCGCATAACGCCGGTAGTGTACCACGTCTCACGTGAACATAAGCTCTCGGCGAGGGGCGTGGGGCAACCGGGTTCCCCGCGCCCCGCCCGCGGGAGGGTGTGGGCGGGCGCAGCCCGCAGGCAGGGGTGTGGGGAAAGCGGGCTGCCCCATCCCCTCACCCGGCGGGGGGTGTGGGCGGGCTATGCCCGCCCGCAGGGGTGTGAGGAAACCGGGTTCCCCGCGCCCCGCCCGCGGGAGGATGTGGGCGGGCGCAGCCCGCAGGCAGGGGTGTGGGGCAACCATCTGGCGCGGCAATGGCGAGATGCCGGAAGATGGCGCAGCCCGCAGGCAGGGGTGTGGGGCAACCTGGTTGCCCCATTGAAATGGACTACCCGCCGTGGGCGATCGCCGCCTCGACCAGATCCACCGTCACCTCGGGGGCGCCGCGGGCGCGGGCGGCCTGCTCGGCGGCCAGGCGCAGCGAACGGCTGGCGCTGATGCGCGCCAGGTAGGGCACATGCTCCAGCGCGGCATTGAGGCGCTCGGTGGCCTCCTTCGTCCAGGGCATGGTCTCAGCCGAAGGCGGCGCGGGCGGCCCGGCAGCGGCGGCCCGGGGCGGGCCGCCGGGAGCGGCGGGCGCCTGCACCTGCTCGACCGGCAGGAAGTTGAAGACCATATCGTAGAACCGGTTGACCAGTTCCTGCATGATGTTTGCCGCGCCGGCGAAGCCCATAAACGGCGTGCCGGTGGTCCGGCGCACCACCGGACCGGGGAAGGTGGCGGGGATGTAGTGGGTGGCGCGGGCGTTGGCCTCGGCCAGGTAGATCTTCTCATTGATGCTGCCGAAGACAAAGGCGGGGGCCTTCGCATGGATGCGGCGGCGGATCTCGATATTGTCCGGCTCGTCGGGCCGCCGGGGGCGCCCGGAGGTCCAGGCGATCTTCATGCCCAGTTCGTCGCCCAGCAGGGCGGTCAACCCTTCGACATAGCTCCGCCCGGCGACAATCGCGCAATCCACCGTAGCGAACCAGTCGCTCTGCGGGCCGCGCCACAGATCCCAGACCGGCTGGAGGGTGGTGCGCTTCTCGCGGGCGATAAAGGCCTCGACCCGCGCCGGGTCGGCGCCGATCAGGCGCCCCAGGTCGCGCAGGAAAGCGGTCGTGCCAAAGACGCCGAAGGGCGCGAAGAGGGAGGGGCGGCCCAGGGCCTCGGCGAGGGGCGCGCCGAACTCGCGGTACAGGACCACGTTCACGGCGGCATCGGCCAGGCGCGGGGTGCTGGCGACACTGCCCTCATAGGGGTAGACCAGGTTCACCACGCCGCCGATGCCCTCGATCAGGCGGCGCACTTCGTAGAGATCGGCCGGGGCGTTGAAGCAGCCCAGGGAGGGGCCGATAATGTTCACCAGGTTGGGCGCCTTTGGCGCGGCGCCGGGAGCGACGAAGGGCCGGCCGTACTCCTCCCAGGCGAAGAGCAGCGCCCGGTCGCGCCCGGTCCACTCGTCCTGCTCCAACGAGCGGCTCCAGAAGAAGCGCGCCTGCGGATCGATCTGGGCCACCAGGCGGGTATGGTCGGCGCTGATCATCTCGCTCTCGGCGGTGGAGATCACCAGCAGCCGTTTGCCCTCCAGGCTGCCGAGGCTGCGCAGGTCGTCAATCGTGCGCACCAGGGCGCCGGCGGTGCCATTGATCACGTCCTCCTCGCGGATGGCCGTAGGCGTCAGATTGGCCATCTGCGGCAGCGCATCGGTATAGTCGGTCACCGCCATGCCCAGGAGGTTGTAGCAGCCAATCGGCGCGTCACAGACGATGTGCAGATCGGGAAAGCAGCCAAAGACCCACGACGCGCCCCAGAAGGAACTCGTATCGGAAATATCACGAATAAGCTGGATGCTCATGGCGGCCCCCTATTCCGCGCCATCGGCGCTGAAGAACTCGACCATGCGCTCGTAGAGCGGGCGGCGGTTCAGCAACTCGCGCACGAAGCCGAGCGAGGCGATCATCCCCCCGGCGAGGAACAGGGGGCGCACGCTGAGGATGTTGGTGTAGTAGACCGAGGGAATGCCACGCTCCTTGGCATACGCCGCCAGGGTGGTGGTGCCGATCACCAGGTCGAAGCTCCAGTGTTGCATCGCCGCCTGGTCGTCCTCGATCGCCTTACGGTAGATCACCGCCTCGGTGCCGTGGGCCTTCAGCCAGGCCTCATCGGCGGCGGTGAGGGCGCTCTGGCCGATGCTGGTGCTCACGTAGGGCACATGGGCCCCGCCTTCGATCAGCAGGCGGGCGTAGAGCATCTCATTGCCCTCGTACCCCGACACCAGGATCGTCGCGCCCTTGAGCGGCTGGGTCGCCAGGAAGGCGCGCGCGGTCTCTTCCTCCTCGGCGGCGACGCGCTCGACCACCTCCTCATCGAGGTCGAGCGCCGCGCCGACGGCCCGCAGCCAGGCCGCGCTGCCCGCCGCGCCGATGGGCGCCCCGGTGACCACGCCGATGCCCCGTTCGCGCAGCGCGTGCACCGTCTCGCGGTAAAAGGGATGCAGGGCGGCCACGGCGGCGGCGCGCCCGGCCAGCCGCAACTCGTCCACGTGGCGCCCGGGCAGGGTGGTAAGCACCCGCGCGCCCATCTTGCGCAGCACCCCGTCAATCAGCAGCGGGTCGGCGGGAAAGACCTCGCCCACCAGCACCAGGGCGCCCGGCTCGTGGTCGCTCTGGCGATCGACGAAGCGGCGCAGCACCGCCGCCAGGGCGATATCCTTGGCTTCAGGATGGGAGTGGATGGCATAGGCCGGCACGCGCACCAGCACCACCGGCTTGCCGTCAACCTCGGTGGGCAGCAACTCCTCGGCCAGGCCGGCCGTCTCGGCCACACAGAGGGAGATCACCGGGATCACCGAGACATGCTGTTCCCTGGCTGCTTCGGCGATCGCCGCGTTGGCCGCCTCCTGCACCTTCCCGCCGGACAACTCGGCGGTGCCCAGCGCTGGCGCGACGATGCTCTTGCGCGCGGCGTAGAAGTGGGTCACGAATGTCAATCCGTAGAGGCAGCCCGTATCGGTGACCATGGCGGGCTGCGCCCCTTCGATGCGCGCAAGGACGCGCAGGGCGCCAAAGGCCGGACACATGGTCTGGGGGTGCAGCTTGCAGGCCCCGGGCTTGAACGGCTCCTGCGGAGCGCTGGTCTCGCCGGGCGTCAGGGGAATGATCTCGGCCATAGGTGGTAACCTTTCCGCTCACGTGGTAGCGGTATTATACGACAGTTTGTATGCTTTTTGCGTAAGAAATGGTTTCGCTGCGCGCCTTTTTGCGTACGTGTTCACATTTCTGCTGGGAGCGCGGGCATCTTGCCCGCGGAGAAGCGACGGGGACGAAACGTCCTCGCTCGCAGGCGCGTGGGTTACCCCAGGTGTGAACAGTTACCTTTTTGCATGAGGCATGGTTGCTCCCTCGGTTCCCGTGGAAGGGACCGGGGAAACCCGGTTTCCCCAGTCCCCTGCTCCAGGAAAGGTTGTTCCTGGGAGGGTTTTGCCTCCCAGACCCTCCCGCGGGCAGAGGGATGGGGAAACCCGGTTTCCCCATCCCCTGCTTGAGGGCCAGGCCCTCCCAGACCCTCCCGCGGGCGGAGGGATGGGGAAACCCGATTTCCCCAGTCCCTGCTTGAGGGCCAGGCTCTCCCGCGGGCGGGGGTATGGGGGAACCTGGTTCCCCCATGTTCACGTTAGCCCCAGGATCTCGCGCGCGGCGCGGCGCCCGGAGAGCAGCGCCCCGTGGACGGTGGCGGGGTGTTCCACACTGGTGTGCTCCCCGGCGAAAAAGAGCCGGCCATGCAGCGGTGTGGCGAGGAGCTGGCGATCAGCGGGAGTGGCGCCAGGCGGCATGTAGGAGTAGGCACCGCGCGCGAAGGGGTCGGTGGCCCAGCGAGTGCGCAGGAAGCCGGTGGGTTCGGGGATCCGCGGCCCGTAAATGGTGCGCAGCGTATCGAGGGCGGCACCGACGAAAGCGGCATCGGACATAGACTCGCTGGCGCGCCCGTAGAAGGCAGCGTTGAAGGCCAGGAGCACCGGCGCGCCGGTGTAGAAGGCCAGGTTGAGCCATTCGGTCCATTCGCCCTTGCGGCTGGCCATGTAGCCCAGGAACTCGTACTCGCGCGCCCAGAATACCCGTGGAAAGCGCAGGTAGAGCTTATTGAGCACCCCGCTGCCCAGGCGCGCGGCGGCCTGGCGCATCGGCGCGGGCAGGTCGGGGGCGAAGCGCACCGCGTTTGCCTGCAACACTCCCAAAGGCAGAGTCACGACAGCATAGCCGGCGCGAAAGACGCCGCGCGAAGTCTGGGCGCGCACCTCGCCGGCCCCGTGGCTCACCTGCTGCACGACCGCGCCCCGTTCGATCCGCAGGTCCCGCGCCAGCCCCTCGACGATCCGCCCGTAGCCCTCGGGGAAGAGCGCATCGCCGCCGCCGAACGATTGACCCGCGTCGTAGTGCAGGAGCGACAGTTCGGTGACATCGGCGGCGTACTCGTGTTCGATGATCGTATTCACCGCGTAGTCCAGTTCGCGGCGTTCGTCTGCGGTGAGGCGCATACCGGCGAGGGCGGTGTCGAAGGCGGCCTGAAGCGACACATCGGGCTGGTTGGCGCGGCGCAAGTCGCGGCGTTGGGCCTGGGCCTGGCGCATCAACGCCGCCAGGCGCGCGTCAATCCGCGCATGGCGCGCATCGTCTACCTCGGCGCCGTCCGCGTCGTAGGCCAGGAGGTTCTCATAATCGGTGCTGGCGGTGACGAGCCCCTGTTCGCGGGCCAGGGCGCTGAGGGGATTGCCGGTCACGCCGTGGATCCAGGACGCCCCGAGGTCGAGGGGCATGCCGAGGTCGGCGTTCGACCAGACCTGCCCGCCGAGGCGCTGGCGCGCTTCGAGCACCAGCACGTCCACGCCCTGCGCCTTCAACGCGGCAGCGGCGCCGAGACCGGCCATCCCCGCGCCGATCACCAGCACATCGGCGTCGGCGCGGCGCGGGGACGCGGCGGGAGGCGTGGTCGAAGCTGCGGTAAGAGAGGGAACGATTGCCGTGAGACCGGCCAGGAGCGCGCGCAACATGCCGCGTCGGGTCATACGATTGCCATATTTGATCTCAGCAGTTCATGCGGCTACGCCGCACCCCAACGGGATGAACATAAGATTGTTCCTGGGAGGGCTACGCCCTCCCAGACCCTCCTGCGGGCGGGGGTGTGGGGAAACCCGGTTTCCCCACCCCCCCGGTTGAGGGCTGCGTCCTCCCAGACCCTCCCGCGGGCGGGGTATGGGGAAACCCGGTTTCCCCAGTCCCTGCTTGAGGGCCAGGCTCTCCCGCGGGTGGGGGCGTGGGGAAACCCGGTTTCCCCACACCCCTCGTCGAGGGCTTATGTTCACGTTAGTGATCCCGCTGGCGCCGGGCGCGCTGTCGTTGCGCAGGGATGCCCAACTGTTCGCGGTACCTGGCGACGGTGCGCCGGGCAATGGGGTAGCCGCGCGCGGCGAGCAACTCCGCCAGTTCCTGGTCGCTGAGGGGCCCTTGTTCGGAGGCAATCAAGTCGCGTAGCGCCTCCTGCACCGGACGAGCCGCGTCGAAGAAGTCGTCGAGGGGGACCAGAGCGCGGTTGGGGAGCAGGGCGATCTTGTCAGCCAGGGCGCGGCACACGGTTGACTCGTGCAGGCCCACATCGCGGGCCAGTTGCAGGCGCGTGAGCGGCACAAGGCGCGCAGGCCCCTCGCGAAGGAACGCGGCCTGGCGCGCGACCAGGGCTTCGCCGATACGCCGGAGGGTGTCATAGCGGCGCCGCAAGCCGTTCAAGAAGGTTCGCGCGCGGGCCACATACGCCAGCACGTGCTCGCGTTCAGTGGCGGGGAGTTCGGCGGCGCGGGTCGCCAGTTCGGCGTAGACGGGGTTGAGGCCGAGCCAGCGCCCCGGGCCGGTGGGCACTTCGACCGCGAAGCCGGATTCGCAAGCAGTGAAGATAAGATCGGGCGCGCGATGCGCCCGCCGATCCGGCCCGGCCCGTTCTGTCAGGATGGCCTGGAACGGGAAGGGCCAGAGCCGTTGCTGCATCAGCGTATGCGCCGACACCACGGCGCTCTCATCCACTCCCAGGGCGCGAGCGATGGCCCGGTAGCGGCCCGCCGCCAGATCTTCCAGATGTTCGGCGACGATGGCACGGACCAGCGGCAGCCGCTCGCCAGCGGAGGCCAGCGCATCGAGTTGCGCCAGCAAGCACTCGCGGGGACCGCGCGTGGCGATGCCGGGTGGCCCCAGATCCCGTAGCAGTCGCAGTGCCGACTCGACGTGAGCGCGCGGCACGCGCAGTTCACGGGCGAGGGTCGCCGGGCTCTCGGGCAGGAAGCCGTGCTCGTCGAGGTTGCCCACCAGGGCCTCGGCCAGGGCGCGCTGGTCAGCGGGGAGACTGGCGCGCAGATCGGCCAGCAGCGTATCGGCGATGCTCACCGGCGCGGCCACCCGCAGCAGCGGATCGCTCGCGGGCGCCGAAGGCGCTGCCGCCGGCGGCTGCTCAAACTCCTCAAGCGCGGGGTTGGCCGCCAGTTCTTCCTGCACCGCCTGATGCAACTCCAGGACGGGCAGTTCCAGCATGCGCGCCACGGTCAGCAGGGCCGGCATGGCCCGCAGTTCTTGCTTCGCGATCATTGCGAGATGGGGCATACGGGCCTCCGGGTCAACGAACCGCTGACAGGCATATCCATTCTAGGCGATCCCCCCTCTGCCTGGCAATACCCCTGCGGGGCGAAGATTGATTCGCCCTCCCTGGCGCGCATCCGAATCATGCTTCACCCCTGTGCTGCACGCCAGTTCCCCTGGTCGGGGTGTTGCGCGACCCGGTTTCTCCCCTCGCATGTCAATCTGGCCCATTCTGGAGCGATCAGCATGCCGACTGGCACGCGATTTGCTGTCCAGTACAAGCAAGGCGCCCTGCGCGTCGCCGGTCGAAGATGGAGCATAAGGAGGATCCCATGCACGACATTGATCGCACCCAGGCGGAGTATTGGGGTGAAGTGGATGGCTATGAACTCGACGAGTTCGCGTTGAGCGGTGAGATGGGCGATCAGGGTGAATTCGATCTCGAGTTCGAGTTCCAGGAAGAAGACGGCTTCTCTGGTGAGACCACCGGGCCATTCAGCGAAGCCGAAGAGATGGAACTGGCCGCGGCGTTGTTGGAGATCACCGATGAGGCTGAGCTGGAGCAGTTTCTGGGCAACCTGTTTCGCCGGATCGGACGGGGGCTGGGTAAAGTGATCCGCTCGCCGATCGTCCGCACCCTGGGTCGGGCCCTGAAAGGTGTTGCGCGACGGGCCTTGCCGGTGATAGGCGGGGCGCTTGGCAACATCGTCGCCCCCGGCGTGGGGGGAGCAGTGGGCAGCCAGCTTGCCTCGACGGCCGGCTCCATGTTTGGCCTGGAACTGGAAGGGATGAGTGCCGAGGATCAGGAATTCGAGGTGGCCCGGCGCTTTGTGCGTCTGAGCGGTGAGGCTGCGCGCCAGGCGGCGATGCTGCCGGCACATCAGCCACCCGATCAGATTGCGCGCATGGCCATGATGCGGGCAGCGCAACAATACGCCCCGGGTCTGATCAGAGTTCCTCCAGCCGCGGCCCCCGTTGCGCGGCGACGCCAGCAGGGTGTCTGGCGGCGGCGGGGCAATATGATTATCCTCTACGGAGTGTGAGCCATGACCATCACACGCGCGGCCCTCACGATGCTCGAGCAAGAGGCGCGGGCCTTGCTCACCCGCCTGGCCCTGGTGCGCTCGTTTGCGTTGCACGAGACCCTGGTGCCCGCGGCGGCGCTCGCGCTCGATGCTCAGGTGGCAATCGAACGCTACCTGAGCCGGGGGCGGCGCGAACTGCGCGGGCTGGTCGAGGGCTACATCGCGTGGTTGCGCAGCCCTGCGGCCCGCGCCGTTCCAACCGACGTGGCGCAGCGCCGGTTCAGCATCCTGCGCCTGCGTTTCAACGCCGTGCTGACCCAGTTCGACATCTTCGCCGACGTGATTACCCAGCGTAGCGAAAGCCGGACCGGCGTCTGGCTGGCCGGGCTTGACGTGGTGGCGGCCGACGCCCTGGCCCTGCCCGGCTACTACGAGGCGCCACCCGTGGCCTGCTACCTCGATCGCGGACACGGGGCGGCTATCCGTCGGGCACGCACGCGACTACCGGGCGGCGGTGAGAACCCGGTGGCTGTGATCCGCGTTCCCCGCGAGCGCATGGTCGGTTCAGGCATCGCCTCCTCGCTGGTCCATGAGGTCGGGCACCAGGGCAGCGCTCTGCTCAACCTGGTCAACTCGCTGCGCCCGGTGTTGCGGGCGCGGCAACGGGGCGACGCCCGCCAGCGTCTGGTCTGGACGTGTTGGGAACGCTGGATCTCAGAAATCGTCGCCGATCTGTGGGCAGTGGCCCGCGTCGGCGTCGCCGCCACCACCGGGCTGATCGGGGTGGTCAGCCTGCCGCGGGTCTTCGTCTTTCGACTCCACCTCGACGATCCCCATCCCGTGCCATGGATCCGCGTCAAGCTCAGTTGCGCCATGGGCCGCGCGCTGTACCCTGATCCCCAATGGACGCGCCTGGAGCGCCTGTGGGAAGCGTTCTACCCGCCGCTCGACGTGCCGTCCGATCTCCGTCGTATCCTCGCCGACCTGTCCGGGACAACCGACGACCTGGCCCGGCTCATATTGAGCCACCGTCCGCCCGCGTTGCGCGGGCGGGGCCTGGGCGCGGCGCTCGGCGCACCCGAGCGCCACCCGGCCAGCCTGCGGGCGCTGTATCAGGAATGGGCGGCCCGGCCCGAGCGTATGCGCGCCGCGGCCCCCGCGCTGGTCTTTGCCGTCATCGGACAGGCCCGCCACGACAACCTGCTCAGCCCGGAAGGCGAAAGCGGGCTGCTCGGCGAATTGCTGGCCGCGTGGGCCTTGCGGGCCACCCTCGACCGATCGGAGCTGTGTGCGCGGCGGCCGGCGCGCAGCGTCGCCGCCGCGGTGTGACCGTAGAAGGAGTGTGTTATGGCCAGAATCATCGCGTCCCTTGCCGATGATCCGCTGAGTTCGCCACGCGACACGGTGCGTCCTGGTGACGCTCTTCGAATTGTCGTGGAGCCGGATCAGGCCGGGGAGTATGTGTACGAGTGGCGCCTGCCTCAGGGCGCCGCAACCGATGCCGATCTGAGCGGACCTGTTGCCATCGTGTATTTTGACCGGGTTGCTCCGGGGCCGCACGAGGTTGTTGTGGCGATATATCGGCTTGAAGGTGAGATGCGCACCATGGTTGAGGAGGCGCGCCTCCACCTCGAAGTATTGCGTCCGACTCCAGGAGCGGTACGTGCCGTGCCGGAGATGGCCCTTGCCGGGCCTGGCGGGCCGGCGGTCGCGCAGGTGGCGTTGCGGCGCTCCGCCGTGCCCTTCACCCCCGACGTGGCCCTGTGGATGGCCATCCGGCGCAGCGCGCAGGCGCTCTCGTTCAGAGCCTACGATGAGGCCATCCTGCAATTGCTCTGTAACATCTCCCCGCCGACGCAGGAGGGGCGCGCTCGGGTGCCACAAGATCAGTTCGACAACCTTGTGCAACGCCGCTACCTGCCCCTCAACGACACCGACGCCTACCGGCTGCTCAAGGTCGCCACCGAAGCCTATGTGCTGGCAAACGTCGGCGTTGTGTTCTATTCCAATGAAAGGCAGCTTCGTGAATTCAACCCCGCTGAAAGGCGTGAAGCCGCCGAACGCCTTGGTCTCAGTGGCCAGGAAATCCCCGATAACGCGCTTCAGGCCTATCTCAGCCCGGTTGACACGGCCAATCCAAAACTGGCCTCGTTCCAGACGCTGCCCTATCTGGCCCTGGTGCGCCAGAAGCTGCGCGATGCAGCGATCAAGAGCGCGGTCTTCATTGGCAACAAGGAGGACGGCCTACCCGAGGAGTGCTACGGCATCCTGGCCGAACGGCTCATGGCCCCGGTCATGATCGAACTGATCTGGTCCTACTGGCACGAAGAGGCCATGCTGGTCCAGACCATGAACACGATTTCCCGGCGCTTCCAGAACATCCGCGGCCCCGGCGAGCGCGATCCGCTGGCGCACCTCGAACTCGACCCGCTGCGCCCGCTCAGCAATCTGCTCTGGGGCTATGTGCAGGATGAGCAGCACCGGTTGAGCGTCCTGCGCCGGGCCTACGAGTACGACCACCACTACGGGATCAGTCTGGTCGGCAAGGCCGTGGGCGCGCTGCGTCCCGCCGATAGTCGCTCCAAGTTCCTGGAGGGGTTCCACAACCTGCTGCATCTCTGCACCATCTTCTACCAGCAAGACGACGACACGACGGTCATCGCCGACGGATTTCCTCTGCTGAACGCTCTGCGCGAGGTGCACCTGGAGCTGTCGCGGGGCGCGCACAACCAGTTCGGCGATCTGCCCTCGACCGCCCGCCAGGAGATGCTGATGCAACAGTGGCTGCTGGCGCGTCCCGAGTTCCGCGAGTTTCTGCCGACGCGGGTCATGGTCACCTATCCGGAAGCGTGGATGGGGCCAGTGGACGCCATGAAGCAACTGCAAGGCTGGAGTGACACCTCGGTGGTGCATTTCTACTATCTGGCCGTCTACGGCGAACAGATCCTGCTGGGGATCCGTTACGGGGCCTGGAACCATCCCGATGCCCAGCGCGACTGGGCCGCCAACTGGGCGCGCTTCTGGCGCAACGAGATCCAGGGCTACATCCACGCCTATCGCGCGGTCACCGGGGTGGATCTGAGCGTCGAGACGACCGAAAGCCAGTCTATCGGGGAGCGCTATCTGCAACCGGCGGTGCATCTCAGCCGTCAGCTCGAACGCCAGCGCCGGGGGGCGTTGCCAGCGGCTGCGCCCATCCGGCCTTCGCCCGCGCCGCGCCGGAAACTGCCTGGACGTCAGGGTGGCTGACGGGGGCGAGGTTTCGGCACCAGGCCTGGCCCCGCTGCCCGGGATCGCGCTGCACGTTCTGCGCCAGGCCCTTACGCGCCCGGGCCTCCGCAGTATGCTGCGCCGAACGCCCGGCGGCGCTCCACGGATCAGCCTGATCATCACGGCGCGGCATACGCCCGCGCAGATCGACCGCGCGGCGGCGCTGGTGCGACTGGCAATCGCCACCTTGCAGGCCGGCCGGGCGAGAAGGAGGGATGTATGACCGACAATCCGAGCTACCACGAGATGCTGGCAGCGCCTGAGGGCGAGGCGCGCGCGCCTCGCAGGCTGCCTCCGCCGGGGGGCCGGCGGCCCGTGCCGCCCCGGCCGCCGTCGGGTCGGCGGCCCAGGCCCCCCGGACCGTGGCCGCCACCACCCAGGCCATCAGAGGTCGCACCGCGCCTCAGCAGCGCGCGGATCCGCTGGGTCCAGACCGCGCTCAACCGGGTCATAGGAACACGGCTGGTCGTCAATGGCGCGCTCGATCCGCCGACCCGCAGCGCGATCCGCGCCTTTCAACGTCGCCAGCGCCTGCCCCCCAACGGGTTCCCCGGGCCGCGCACGCTGGCCCTCCTGCGCGCGGCGCTGCGCGCAGGAGGGCCGGGGGTTGCGCCGAGGCGACGCTGTGTGGTGCTGAGCGATTTTGCCTTCGATCGCGCCGAGTTGACCCCCGATCACCGGCGACAGATCGCCGCGCTCGCCCGCCACTTTGCGGCTACGGGGGTGACCGGGGCGCGGATCATCGGCCATACCGATCCCGCAGGCACCGACGCCTATAACCTGGCGTTGGGGCAGCGTCGCGCTGATCAGGTCGCCGCCGCGTTGCGCCGGTCCCTGGAGCGCCTCCGTCCAGGCCTCGGGCGCCGCGTGCGCCTCAGCGTCGAATCGCGGGGCGAGCGCGAGCCCATCCCCGGCCCGGCGGCGCGGCAACGGCGCGTCGAGATCTGCTATGCGTCCGGCCCGCGACCCCCGGTGGTGGAGGACCACCCGTGCGGCGTTCCAGCGCGCAGTATGCTCGACGAGATCAGCCTGGAGGTGGCAGTAGAAGCATTGGAGCAGGAGACGCCACGGGTTACTGTTCGGCCACGCCTGTGTCTGTTCCAGAACAGCTCAGACACCCGCCACCGCAACCATTTTCAGTGCGGCGCCTCGCGCCAGGCCCGCCGGATTGGCGCCCTGGCCGTGCCGGCGACCGGTGACTGCTCGCGACGGGTCGGCGCGACTCCCTACGACACCGGCGCCGACATCATCGCCGCGATCGAGCGCGCCCATCGCTGTCTGGGGCAGCCGATCGAGAGCGTGCATATCTTCGGTCACAGTGGTTCGAACGGCATCTATGGCGTCACCCTGGGACGGGCAGGTCTCTATCAAGCCGGCGCAAGCGGCATCGACCGCGCTGGCGGCGCCCGCACCGTGAGCGATATTCCCACTGCGGCGCTGTCGCCCAATGTCGTCTTCGTGCTCCATGGCTGCAATCAGGCCGCCGGCGCCGATAACTTCGCTCGTGACCTCTACCGGCATCTGGCGGCGCATCTGACGAACCCGCGGGTCTTTGGGCACTACAACGGGGGCTGCGCCAGCCGTAACGACAGTTGGCGCGAGTTCTCGCGCCGCTACCCGGATGGCCGTAACGTTGCCAATGCGGCAGGGTACACCAGTGTCGGCTGTTGCGGATAGAAGCACCATGCCGCCCGGCGGCATGGACGGCTACCGTGAACATAGCTTGTTAGAGCAAGGGTATGGGGAAACCGGATTTCCTCATACCCCCGCCCGCGGGAGGGTTTGGGAGGGCGCAGCCCGCACGCAGGGGCGTGGGGAAACCCGGTTTCCCCACGCCCCCGCCTGCGGATTTGGGAGGGCGCAGCCCTCAAGCAGAGGTCTGGGGAAACCAGGTTTCCCCAGACCCCCACCTGGTGGGAGGGTTCGGGACGGCTCGGCCCTCCCTATTGGTGACTGACATGCCGATCATCGACTGCCACTGCCACGCCGGAAAAGGCGACGGCTTGACCGGCCCGTGGGACACCGACGCGCCGCTGCGACGCTACCTGGAACGGGCCGTTGCCGCGGGGATCACGCGCACGGTCATTTTTCCGCCGTTCCACAGCGACTACGCGCGCGCCAATCGGGTTATTGCCCGGCTCGTGGCCGCCCATCCCGAACGGTTCTACGGTTTTGCTTTCGTCCATCCTGTCCGTGACCGTGGCCGTGTGCGCGCGATGATCCACGAAGCGCTGCGCCTGGGTCTCTGCGGGATCAAGGTCCATCGCTACGACGCGCCGATCACGCGTGAGATCTGCGACGTAGCGCGGGCCGCCCGTTTGCCGATCCTCTACGATGTGATGGGGCGCGTCGAGCAAGTTGAACTATTGGCCACCGAATACCCTGACGTCAACTTCATCATCCCGCACCTTGGCAGTTTTGCCGACGACTGGCGCGCCCAACTGGCGTTCATTGACCATCTCGAGCGCCATCCCAACATCTACACCGACAGCTCGGGGGTGCGACGTTTCGATCTGCTCGAACAGGCGGTACGGCGCGCCGGCGCCCACAAATTGCTCTTTGGCTCCGACGGGCCGTGGTTGCATCCAGGCATCGAGTTGGCGAAAGTGCGCGCGCTAAGGTTGTTGCCTGCTGACGAGCGCCTGGTGTTCGCTGAAAACCTGTTGCGCCTGATCGGCCCCCGTCGCGACAACCCGCTGCGCCGCAGCCAGCCCACTGCCGGGTACGCCTGATAGGACAGGACGTGCGCCGTGGCGGGGTGCGGGGAGGCCCGGCCTTCCCGCACGCCCCGCTTCCCCGCCCGCGGCGGGGGCGAAAGGTGTTGGATCTATGCCCAATACTTTGCAAATACGCTCTTCGCTCCCACCCCAGCCCTGCCCCGGCGGGGGAGGGCGGCCACGGCGCCTCCCCCCAGCGGGGGGAGGTTGGGAGGGGGGGGCCTGCCGCGCGCAGCGCCTTATTCGCAAGGTGTTGGATCTATACCACCTCACCCCCCAACTGACCTTGCGTCGAGCGGCGCAGTTGCAGCGCGCGGTCGGTGATGCCGAGGATCCGGGCCGCCTGCTGGAGTTTCCCTGCCGCCATCGCGAGCGCGACCTGGATAACCAGATCCTCGACGCTGCGCCGGATATCCCGCAGGCCATGGCCCTCTGCCAGGGCCGTGCGAATCGCGCGTTCGAGATCGTCCTTCCACAAGGTAGCCAGCGGTCCGGCGGCTGGTCGCTCATCCTCGGGCACTGCCCCGGCGCTCAGTATACCCGCCCCGGGATAGCGGAACAGCAGCCGCGCCGCCAGTTGACGCAGATCGCGGACATTGCCGGGAAAGCTCCGGTTGAGCAGGTACGCCTCCACGCTCGCGCTGAACTCCGGCAGCGGCTGATCAGCCCGCAACTGGCGCATAAAATGCCGGGCCAGCGGCAGAATGTCCTCGCGCCGCTCCTCCAGCGCGGGAAGCCGGCAGACCCAACCGGCAATGCGGTAGTAGAGGTCGCGGCGAAATCGTCCCGCGTCGACCTCGGCGCGCAGATCACGATTGGTCGCACAGACGAGGCGGAACTCACTGTGCCGCCAGCTATTGCCCCCGACGCGCTTGTAGGTGTGCTCCTGGGTAGCGCGCAACAACTGCGCCTGCAGGGCTAACGGCAGTTCGCCAATCTCGTCAAGGAACAGCGTTCCGCCATCGGCCAGGGCAAAGGCGCCATCGCGCGGGCCGACCGCGCCGGTGAATGCGCCCCGCTCATGACCAAACAACTCGCTGCCGGCCAGTTCGGGCACAATGGTCGTGCAGTCTACGACGACCAGTTCGCCTTTGGCTGGTCGGGGGTCGAGCAGATGGATCAGTCGAGCCAGTTGCTCCTTGCCGGTGCCGGTCTCGCCTAACAGCAACACCGCAGCATCGGTGAAGTGTGCTACCTCGATCACCTGGCGCAACACCTGCAACCAGGCCGGGCTGTCGCCAACCAGGTGCTCGCGCACGAACGGCATGGTCAGGAGCGCGTCAACTTCGGTCCAACGGCGCAGGCGGGCCGCGATTGCCGCCCCCGGATCAGGCTGCTCTTCCCAGATCAGCACATCGGCGGCGCCGGCGCCGAGGAGCGGCCACGGCCCGCTCTCGTCGAGGGCGGCAGGATTGGCGCAAAGCAGTAACAACCGGCGTCTGCCAGCGCCGCTCCAGGTACGCACCAGACCGCACAACGTGGGCGAGAGCCGGCCAAAACCCACAAGCCCCACCTCACCCTCGCTGGCGGGCGGCTCTTCCACCGTCTGGATCGCAATGTGCCTCTGGAGTTCAAACAGGACACGTTCCCGCCACGCATCATCAACTGCATGCCAGCAGATCCACGCACCCATAGCTAACCTCCCACATTGGATTGTGCGCTCCCTTGCGCACTGGCCATCGGTGTGCTCAGGAACAGGTTTCGGGCAGCCAGTTGTTGGGAAGGGACGGTCCTCCTAGCTCCTCTCATCGGAAAAC
>DAOTYR010000485.1:0-2366 GCA_034434655.1 Chloroflexaceae bacterium | reverse complement strand
CAGCCCCGCCATGGTACAGTGACCGCGCCAGAGGGCGCGGTCGCTGCCTTTTCGCGGATGCAATGAGGGGTTGCCGGGAGGCGTGACCTCCACGCGCCCCTCCATTGAAGAGGGGAGTGAGGAAACC
Organism: Chloroflexaceae bacterium; assembly: GCA_034434655.1. Lineage (GTDB taxonomy): Bacteria > Chloroflexota > Chloroflexia > Chloroflexales > Chloroflexaceae > JACAEO01. The sequence goes on along the minus strand of DAOTYR010000485.1, from coordinate 2,239 downwards.
GGGTTTCCCCACTCCCCCGCCCGCTTCCATCTGGTATACCAGCGAGGGACCATGACCTCGGGCGCCGATACCCGCGAACAGGCGGTCTATCACTTCCGGCGGGCGTTGAGCCGGGCCTACCTCGAAGATATTCTTGCCCGTCTCACCGGGCGCAGCAACGATCTGATCCCCTTCGAGGAAGCGCAACGGGCGCTCAAGGGCCGCGTCAGCACGCAGCGCGAATTGCGCGAAATTCCCCTTGCGGCGATTGTGGGCAGTGTCGGGCGTTACACCGACTTTACCCGGCAGTTCCTGCCCCGACGCCGGAGTGACGAGGAGCGCTGGGCGCGGGTCATGGCGGCAATGGACGACCCGCGCAACCCGCCGCCGATACTCGTCTACCAGATCGGCGAGGTCTACTTTGTGCTCGATGGCAACCACCGCGTGTCGGTGGCCCGCCAGCGCGGGGCAAGCCATATTCTGGCGTATGTCACCCGCGTGCATACCCGCGTGCCGCTCACCCCGGAGATCGCCCCTGATGAACTGATCCGCAAGGCGGAAGAAGCCGACTTCTATGAGTTGACCGATCTGGACCGGCAGCGCCCCGGTGCCGATCTGCGCGTGACCAACCCGGGGCAGTATCGCGAGATTCTCGCCGACATCGAGGCAGTGCAGAGGGAACGGGCCGCGGGCGGGCAGGCCCTGGATCCGGCGGAGGCGGCGGCGCTCTGGTACGACACGATCTATCTGCCGATCGTCGGAATTATCCGCGACCGGGGTATGCTGCACGACTTTCCTGGCCGCACCGAGACCGATCTGTACGTCTGGATCTCCCGGCACCGGGCGCATCTGGAAGCCGCGCTGGGCTGGGCGCTCGATCCCGACGTCGCTGCCGCTGACCTGGTAGCGGTGCGGGAGCAGGGGCCCCTGCGAGGCGTCGCCACGGTCCTCTCACCCCTCGTGGCGGCCAATCCGCTGGATGCCGGGCCGCCGCCGGGCCAGTGGCGCCAGGAGCGCGGTATTGCCTCGGTTGCACAGCGCCTCTCTGCCGATGTGCTCGTGCCACTCAGCGGCAACCCTGAGAGTTGGCTGGCGCTCGAACAGGCCCTCGTCGTTGCCCGGCGCGAAGGCGGGCGGTTGCACGGGTTGCACGTCGTGCCTGACACCGCGGCCAGGAGCAGTGCAACGGCCCTGGCGGTGCAGGCTGAGTTCGAGCGGCGCTGTCAGGCGGCCGGGGTCAGCGGCCAGTTGGCGATCGAGGCTGGCGCGATTGCCCCGACCATCGTGGCCCGCGCGCGTTGGAGCGATCTGGTAGTGGTTCGTCTGGCCCATCCTCCCGCCGGGGGAGGGCTGGCGCGATTGCGCGCCGGCTTTCACGCCCTGGTGCAGCACTGCCCGCGACCGATCCTGGCCGTTCCTGGCCCGGCGCGGCCCCTCAACGCCGTGCTGCTCTGCTACGACGGCACCCCGAAAGCCAACGAGGCGCTGTTTGCCGCCGCCTACCTGGGGCTCCAGTGGGCCGTTCCAATCACCGTGTTGACGGTGATAGAGCCGGGGCGCGCCGATGAATCCACCCTCGCCCGCGCCCGGCGCTACCTGGAGGCCCACGGGGTGCAGCCGGTCTGCCTTGCCACACCGGGTCCGCCTGCCGCTACTATCGTCGCGACCGCATGCGAGCGCGCTTGCGATCTCATCGTGATCGGCGGCTATGGCCATGGCCCGTTGCTTGAAGCGGTCCTCGGCGGTACGGTGGACCAGGTGCTCCGCTCCAGCGACCGGCCGGTATTGATCTGCCGATAGCAACGAATTGTTAGCACGAATAGGTCCTGGGTCAAGCCATACGGCGCCGGGAGCGCGGGCAAGCTGCCCGCGCTCCCGACCTATGTTCACCTCAGCCGTCCATGCGGCTCCGCCGCACAACGCCGCAATGAACATACGGTTGTTCCTGGGAGGGCGCAGCCCTCCCAGACCCGCCCGCGGGTGGGGGAATGGGGAAACCGGGTTTCCCCATGCCCCTGCGGGGCGGGGGGGTGGGGAAACCCGGTTTCCCCATCCCCCTCGTCGAGGGCGTATGTTCACGTTAGCCGTCCATGCGGCTGCGCCGCACAACGCCGCAATGAACATACGGCTGTTCCTGGGAGGGCTGCGCCCTCCCAGACCCTCCCGCGGGTGGGGGCATGGGGAAACCCGGTTTCCCCATGCCCCTGCGGGGCGGGGGCGTGGGGAAACCCGGTTTCCCCACACCCTCTTCGAGAGCCTA
>DAOTYR010000484.1:0-4723 GCA_034434655.1 Chloroflexaceae bacterium | reverse complement strand
GTTAGAGGAAACAACGCGCCTCATGCTTCCAGGCCGGCCATCGCCAGCAGGCGCGCCCATTGCTCAGGCGTCACCGGAACCACCGAGAGGCGCCCCTGGCGCACCAGGGCAAACCCGGCAAAGAACGGGTCGGCTTTAATCGTCGCCAGATCGACCGGGCGCGGCAGGAGGCGTAGCGGGCGCACATCCACCACCACCAGGCGGGGATCGTCCTGCCGCGGATCGGGGTATGGGGCGCTGGTCACCTCGGCCAGGCCGACGGCCCGGCGCTCATCGCCCGTATGGTAGATCAGCGCCTGATCACCCGGCTGGATGGCGCGAAGCTGTTTCAGGGCGGCGTTGTTCGTCACCCCATCCCAGACCGTGCCGCCTTCGCGCAGCAGATCGGCGTAACTGTAAACCTGAGGCTCGGTCTTGAGAAGCCAGTAGCCCACCGGGTCACTCCTTACAGGCTCACAGAATGCTTGCATTGTAAGCCGCGCGGCGGGGCCATGTCAACTGGCGTGCTGGTAAGCCCAGGGCTACGTCAACGTCCTGGTTGAAGGCCCTTCCCCGTTTCTTGAGAGGGCGCAGCCCTCCCAGACCCTCCCACCGGGTGGGGCGTGGGGAAACCCGGTTTCCCCACGCCCCCTGCGTGCGGGCTGCGCCCTCCCAAACCCTCCTGCGGGCGGGGGTCTGGGGAAACCCGGTTTCCCCACGCCCCCTGCGCAAGGGCTGCGCTCTCCCAAACCTTCCCGCGGGCGGGGGTCTGGGGAAACCCGGTTTCCCCACGCCCCCTGCGTGCGGGCTGCGCCCTCCCAAACCCTCCTGCGGGCGGGGGTCTGGGGGAACCCGGTTTCCCCAGACCCCTGCGCACGGGCTGCGCCCTCCCAAACCCTCCTGCGGGCGGGGGTCTGGGGAAACCCGGTTTCCCCAGACCCCCGCGCACGGGCTGCGCTCTCCCAAACCTTCCCGCGGGCGGGGGTCTGCGGGGGTCTGGGGGAACCTGGCTCCCCCAGTTCATATGAGAACCGCCCCCCGGCGGCATGCTATAATGCATCGGTTGTATGAGACAGCGGAACGTGATCGGCCCGAGGATGGCATGGACGAGTTCGAGGAACTTGACTACTACGCAGTACTCGGCGTCCACCGCAATGCAACGGCGGAGGAGATCAAACGCGCCTATCGCCAGCAGATCGCGCGCTACCACCCGGACCGCTTCGCGACGGCCAGCCCCGAGGAACAGGCCCGGGCCAGCCGGCGCGCCCAGCGGATCAACCAGGCCTATGCCACGCTGAGCGATTTCGCCGCGCGTACGGCCTACAACCGGAAGTTGGGGCAGGCATCTCCGCCTCCCCACGCACCTCCGGCTGCACCGGCCCAACCCCGCGACCACCTGGCGGAACTGTACGCCCAGGCACGGGCTCACCTCGAGGCGGGACGCCACCTGCAGGCCGCGGCAACCCTGCGTGAGATCCAGCGGATCAACCCGTTTTACCGTGACAGCGGGGCGCTGCTGGCGCGAGCCGAAGCCGCAGGGGGCGCCGCCGCGCCCCCGCCGGCGCCCCCTGCCCGGCAACCGGACCGCGGGCGCCGGGCCCTGCTGCTCGGCGGTGTCGGGGCCCTGTTCCTGGCCAGCGCCGGAGTCGCCGGTTGGGCCCTGCGCCGGCAGCGCGAGGTCGCCTTGAGCGGCGCGACCGGCGCCGGCCCCCAGAGCGCCGCCGCCGCCGGAGCGCCTACGCTCGCCCCCGGCAGCACCCCTACCCTTGCCCCCACCAGCGCCCCATCCCCTGTCCCCACCCGCGCCCCCACCAGCACCCCAGGCCCTGTCCCCACCAGCACCCCTCAGCCCACCCCTACAACGGCGGTGATCGCCGAGAGCGGGACGGTGCTGTACCGGGAGGATTTCACCCAGGCGGCTCGTTGGCCCTCGCTGCAGGGCGCCGGGTGGAGCGTTGGCTTTGTTCCTGGCGCGTATCGCATTACCGCCACACAGGGGGTCGGCAACATCTGGGCGTTTAACTCCTCGCCTGCGGGCGCGAACTTCCTGGTCGGCGTCGATGTCGAGGTGAGCGGGGGACGGGCGGGACTGCTCTTGCGATCCAACGAGCGGAACTTTCTTGCCTACATGGTTGACCCGCTCGAGGGCAGTTACCAGTTGCTCCGTTCCAGCGGCGGGCGTTCTACCATCCTTATCAAGGAGCAACATCCCGCCGTTATCGTCGGCGAAGGGGCGCAGAATCGCCTGGCGGCGCGCATGGAGAATGACCGCATCAGCCTGCGGATGAACGGCGAAGAAGTGGCTGAACTCAGCCTTGCCGATCCGCCCCCCACCGTTCGCTACGGGATGGTAGCCGTAGCCACCGATACCCAGGTCGTGGCGCTGTTCCGTGATCTCGTGGTCCGATCGCTTGATTAGCGCATGCGCAGCAACTCGATGCCGCGGGTCTCTAACCCCAGACTCAGGTTCAACGCCCCTTCGGGACAGACGTTGATACAGTTCTGGCAGAGCGTGCAATCGGCGGACAGCACGCGCAGGTGCAGGCGCGTGTAATCAATGATGCGAATATCCATCGGGCACACGGCAATGCATTCGGCGTGGCCGTTGCACTTCGTCGGGTCGCCGGCCACCTTGACCAGACTGTACCGCGCCGCGGGGCGCGCCAGCACCCCTGCCGGGCAGGCATACTTGCAGAAGGCGCGGTTGTCCTTCAGCCAGAGGGCCAGACCTACCCCCAGCGCGTAGTACAGCGCGCACCCTCCCAGGAACCAGACCAGCGCCCCGGTGGGACCGGGCACGTACCCGAAGCCGAGAACCAGCACGGTTACCAGGATCACACTCGCGGCCAGGTGGATCAGGGGGAGACGGCGCCAGAAACCTCCCAGGCGCCCTTTACTCAGCCGGTAGGGCAAGAGATCGAGCACCATGCCCGTCCAGCAAGCCCAGCCGCAGTACAGCCGCCCGAAGATCAGCGGGCCGACGAGTTTGGCGATCAGAAAGTGCAGCACCGCCGCGCCGAAGACACCGCTCAGCACCTCGAAGACCAGCCCCTCCACCTGCACGATCGATCGCTGCAAGATGGCCCGCGCCAGAGCGGCGGAAAACATCGCCAGCGCCAGGCTCAGGGTGATTGCCCGGCGACCTTTGAGGCGTTTGTGGGCGGGGAGACCCAGGTAGTAGGTCACCCCGGGGGCCACCACTGCGCCCAGGTAACCAAAAAAGACCAGCGGCGCCGCCTCCCCCGTCAGGCGCCAGGCGAGCATACCCACGCCCCACAGCGCCACGGCCACGCCACAGGCAATCACGACCCGCTTCCATAGGGATAGTGTCGGCATACTGGCAATCCTGACGTGAACATAAGCCCCCGGCGAGGGGTGTGGGGAAACCAGGTTGCCCCATGCCTCCACCCGCGGGAGGGTCTGGGAGGGCGCAGCCCTCCCAGGAACAACCTGTTTTCATTCCCGTGAGGGTGTGGGGAAACCTGGTTTCCCCACGCCCCTGGCCCTCAAGCAGGGGTATGGGGCAACCGGGTTTCCCATCCCCTCACCCGGCGGGAGGGTCTGGGAGGGCTGCGCCCTCCCAGGAACAACCTTTTTTCATCCCCCCGGTGAGCGGCGAAGCCGCATGGACGCCTGACGCGAACATAGGCTCTCGGAGCCGAGGATCACGTGCCTCCAGTGTAGCACCATCGGCGCCCCGGCACGTAATGGTCCGAGGGCGCGAAGTGGTCATGCCTTCACCAACACCTACCGCTTCGCAACCCTTGACGCACCCTCAGAGAAGGGGTACAGTGGCAAAAAGACACAGGGCAAGCGGAAGGACGCGCGCAATGGTACAGCTAGACCCAGATGGCATACGGCGCGGCCCGGGACTGGCGCTCCACGCCTATGCCAGCATGCTCGGCCTGATCGCCGATGGACGCCTGCAGGCCGGTGAGCCGATCCTGATCGAGCGCCTCACCGAACACCTGGGTACAAGCCAGACGGCCGTATGCGAAGCGGTGATGCGCCTTGTCCAGGAGGGGTTGGCGACCGAAGGGCCTGATGGCCGCCTGCGCATGATCAGCCTGAGCGAGAGTTACGTTCGTAACGTCTATCTGGTGCGCGGGGCGCTGGAAGGGTTATGTACCGAACTGGCCACACCGCACATCCGTGTGGAGGACCTGGTCCAACTGCGGGCGCTGATCCACGAGACGGCCGACGCCCTTGCCCGCAGCGATGCCCGGCCCTATCTGCGGTCCGACACCCAGTTGCACGCCCTGATCATCCGCGCCACCACCAACACGGTCCTGCTAACGGCCCTTCAGGCGCTCCAGCCCCACGTGAACCTGATCCACCGCTATGTGCAGCGTATCGAAGGCGCGCACCTGCTCAGCTCGCACCAGGAGCATCTGGAGATCGTCGCCGCCATCGCCGACCGCGACACCGTGCGCGCCCGCTACGCGATGGAACAGCATATTCGCAACACCGGCGAGCGCATCGGCAGGCTGCTGGGTCTTTGAGGTGAACATGGGGGAACCGGGTTCCCCCATACCCCCGTGTGCATGGGCGTTGTGCCGCCCGGCATGGACGGCTATCGTGAACGTAGGCCCTCGGAACGGGGTATGGGGGAAACCCGGTTTCCTCACTCCCCTCTTCAATGGAGGGGCGCGTGGAGGTCACGCCTCCCGGCAACCCCTCATTGCATCCGCGAAAAGGCAGCGACCGCGCCCTCTGGCGCGGTCACTGTACCATGGCGGGGCTG
>DAOTYR010000483.1:0-9924 GCA_034434655.1 Chloroflexaceae bacterium | reverse complement strand
CTCGCACTCGCGGCGGCGACCACGCCCCCCGCCGCCCTTCACCGTTCGATTCCGGCTCATACCCTATCGCTCTCCTCGGATCAGTTCCAGGATCCCACGGACAAACCAGCGTTTAGTATACCACATGTGCGGGTGCTCCACATGGGCGGGTATGACGAAGGGTGTGGCGTACCATCTTGCGCGGTGCCTGGTTCCGTCGGGCTAACGTGAAACTGGGGGAACCAGGTTCCCCCATACTCCAGCCTGCGGGAGGGCCTGGCCCTCACGCAGGGGTATGGGGAAACCGGGTTTCCCCATACCCCTCCCGGTGGGAGGGCGCAGCCCTCTCACCCCCGCCCGCAGGCGGGGGTGCGGGGAAACCCGGTTTCCCCACCCCCCGCTCCAGGGGACACCGGCGCCGACGATGGCCAGGCGCGCGCAGGACCTCGCGGGCATAGCCCGGCAGTTTCGGGGGCGGTGCGGTCGGCGCGCTGCTCCGGGAGCGGCGTCGCGACCAGGCGGGGGATCATTCCGCAAACGCGGCTCTCCTTGTCTACCCCACCGGCGTGTGCTAAGATACGCGCAGCAGCGCGCAGGCGAGCGCGCGATGAGGGGATCTTCTATTCTTTTTGGGGTTGCGCTTTCTAAAAAGCCAGCGTTCTGGCAAGCAGGCAGATTGCCCAAGATCGTTTGCAGCGGACGGGCGGGGGGCTTTGCCCCGCCCGAGGGGATGCAGCCCCTTCAGCATTTCCTTGTACATTGATGGAGGCGCAACAATTCAGAGGTTCCTCCAGGCAGGCTTGATTCACGAGATAACCGTTACCTATCTCCCCGTTCTGCTCGGCGCAGGTATCCCTTTATTTGGCTCCACCGGTACTGAAGCGCCTCTGAAGCTCCTGCAAGCCACATCGTCAGACAACGGCTTCGTCCAGGTGAGATACCAGGTTGAGAATGCTGTCCAACCAACGCTTTCACCCGACCTCCCTTCGCAGTGCGCCTGAAGCGCGTCGTCAGGCCGCGCCAGGTCGAGTGCCGGTGCCTGAGGAAGCAGCCCGTGAAACACACGCGCATCATCGTCACGCACTACGGTGGGCCCGAGGCCCTTCAGGTCCTCGAAGAAGAGCGCCCCGAGCCGAAGCGCGGTGACGTGCGCGTGAGGGTGCTGGCCGCGGGGGTGTCCCTGGCCGACTTGATGATGCGCGAAGGCATGCATCCCGAAACGCCCCGCGTGCCCTTCACGCCGGGGTGGGATCTGGTGGGCCTGGTCGATCGGCTCGGCGACCGTGTCTCTGGAATTGAACCAGCCCAGATCGTTGCCGCGCTGCCGATTGCTTCGCCTGGTTTGCTGAAGAGGTACGTCGTGTCTATTCGCGCCCTGGGTTTCGTCACCCTTGCCGGGTACGTGCTGACTATCTTCGCAGCCAACCTGGCGATCACCTATCTTGGCATCGTTCCAGTCGGATTAGGGTTGATGGCTCCGGCCGGAGTCTACTTCGCCGGCATGGCTTTCTCGCTGCGCGATGCGCTGCAGGAAACCCTTGGCCGGCGCTGGGTGGTGATAGCTATCCTGATCGGCGCGGCTACCTCTGCAGCGCTGAGCGCCCAGCTTGCTTTAGCTAGCGGCCTGGCTTTCCTCTTCAGCGAACTGGCCGATTTCGTGATCTACACGCCGCTGCGCCAGCGCAACTGGCTTGGGGCGGTGGTCGCCTCGAACACCGTGGGCGTGGTGATCGACAGCGCCCTATTCCTCTGGCTGGCCTTTGGCTCACTCGCGTTCCTGCCGGGCCAGATCGTCGGCAAGCTCTGGATGACCGCCCTGACCGTGGTAATCCTCCTGGCCTGGCGGCGTATTGCGAGCCGCGCCACGCGGGAGGCTTGATGCATACGCTCCTTGTTGCCGACCGAGACATCACCTACGATGGGCGTCAACTGGCGCCGCACTGGATCTACCGCAACTTCGACGTGCTCGGCGATGCGGCGGTGGCATTCCTCGGGCCGTGCCGCGTCGACCTCAGCGAGATGGTCGACATCGAGGATGTGAAGGCGCAAGCACCGATCTTCAGCCCGCGCATGCTCCACGTCATCGCGGAGTTTTTCTCCAGCGATCTGCACACGACCGTCTACCGCCAGCGGCTGCTCATCGTCACCGCCAAAGAGTTGCTGGAGGCGATGACCGACCGGCAGGTGACCCGTAGGGGCGACGATCTGTACCTGCCGCGGACCGATGGCAGCCCAGGCAAGCTCTCGGTCTCGATCGCCACTGCCAGCCCTACCTCGACGCTCATCCATACCGGGCTGAACATTGAGACGGAGGGCACTCCCGTGCCGACGGTAGGCCTGGCTGATCTCGGCGTCGACCCGGCGGCTTTTGGGGCCAGGTTGCTGCGCCACTACGCCGATGAGGTCAATGACATCTGGTTAGCACGCTGTAAGGTGCGGGCGGTAGGGTAAGTGATACAAGCGCTTGCTCTGTGGTCCGCAGCTCAAAGGCTTAGCTAGCTTTCTCCAATGCCGTGGCGATGCGCTCCAGGTACCAGCGCTCGTGGGTGTTGAACAGCGGGCCGGCGATGTAGATTTTTGCCATACCTACGTCTCTGTTGACACAAATGCTATCATGATCTCACGTGCCAGGCTATCAAGTCAACGCTGCGCCCCGTAATGACTCAACCAGCCTCATTCTTACTCCTTTCGTGCTCGCAACGCAAGCGAGCGGCACCTGGCCTCCTTCCAGCGATAGAGCGCTACAACGGTCCTCAGTTTCAAGTTGTGCGCAAGTTTACGAGAACACATCCCGATGCGCGATCTGCGCTCGATATCGCGATCCTCTCGGCTCGGTTTGGTGTCATTTCGCCGTCTGAATGCATTCCTCACTATGATCAGCGGGTGACGCCCGAGCAGGCAGCAAGAATCCGCCCGAGTGTGATACCTGCCATTCGGCGGTATTTTGAGCATACCAGGTACCAGCGTTGTTGTATTTCACTCAGCCAGGACTATCTGGAGATCATTGCTGGGATCGAAGGGATTATTCCACCGACCTGTGAAATAACCTATATCCGTGGCTCTCAAGGGGAGCGCCTGTCACAGCTTTTCGATTGGCTGTACGCTGACCAGCCCTGCCTGACTGGGCGGCAGATCGTGAGTTCCGGGCATGCTCGTCTTCGTGGTGTCAATATTCATCTGAAACCCGAAGAAGTCCTTGCCTGTGGACGTCGTGCTCTTGCCTGGCAGATGATGGCGCCCCCCGAGCCGAAAGCCTGGTATGTCGAGATCGATGGACACCAGGTAGGACCGAAATGGCTGGTTAGCCAGATTTCCGGCCTGTCAGTGCAGACATTCAACACAACCGATGCGCGTCGAGTCCTTAAGGCGCTTGGCGTTGAGGTACATCGCACATGACCGACCCGCAGCTTTCCAATCGGCGTCTCACCGAAGCCGGCGTTCAGGAAGATCTCCAACGCCAGCCGCATTTGTTTGTTCGGCTCGCTGAGAACGCGTTGACGGTAGCGGAGAGTCTACGCGGCAACTACTTCAAGAATACAGCTACGTTTATCGCCGCGCTGCGCAAGGCAGTTGCTGACGCCCAGCAGGGGCGGCGAAATGATCCCATTCTGGAGGTTCGCAGAGTTCCCGAGACCTCCTGGGCCGATGTCCAGGATGAAGTGGTGACCTTCATTGATGGCGGTGTCGGTCAGGTCCAGCTTGCCAGTCAGGTGCCGATCCTTCTGCGTGTCGGCTCGTATCGTGTGCGCACAGGGGAGCGACGCCTCAGCGAACGAGAGCAGTTCGGCTATTACCCGGTCATTTTGGGAGATCTTGAGGGCGGCAGCAAAGAGCGTAAGGACTTCGTTGATATCGTCCGCATTACCGCTGAGCTATTGGCAGGACTATCGGCATTGGAGCGTACACCCGATGTGCGCGTCTTGATGTTCCATGGGCCTCTAACCTACCTTGTCGGTAGTTATGCCGGGCATATGCCCTTCACCGAGCAGGATATTGATCTCTTCCTGCGTCAGTATGCGCAAGACGATCACATTGCGCGCGCCCTCAAGGAAGATTTCCTCAAACAGGCCCATTTGGATATCTATCCGAAGATGACAAAACGCCCGGATGAGTGGGTTCGACAAAAGATTTTTGAGCCATTGGCATTCATTGCATTTCTTTTGCGACAACTGCGTGACAGGGCTCGTCAAAGGCCAGTGCCAACTTTGATTGTTGGGGTGGTTGAACGAGGAGGCCTGCGCGAACTGAGCGAAACCATCCTTCTCGAACGGGTGTTTCGTGGTTTGCGACAGAAGGGCAACGATGATTACTTCAACAAAATGTATGGAAGAACAGATTTGTCCACACCGAAAGCGCTCCTGGATCGCCTGGGATACACTGACTCACTGCTGATGGCTATGCTCCTGGAACCAGGGCAATACTCAGAGAGTTGGGTGATGAACAAGTTTGATGGTCTGCGGCGAGGCGAGGTGGCACTGCCTGGTCTCGCAGGTGAGGAAACGGTAAACTTTGAAGCCTTGAAACCAGGCCCATTTGGCTTCCCGCGCATTCGTGGATGCTACCTGCACGTCTCTGAGATCACTGAACCCGTCCGGATAGAGGTTTTTGATGAGCTTGCCGATGCGGATTACCTGGAGGCGATTGTCAGGCGCGTGTACCTCTATTCACGCCTGTTGCCGGGTTACGGCTTCCCCGTTGGGCTCGACATCGCCGACAAGTATGCCCACATCCCCGCCTGGCTGACGAACGCCTATAGCAAGCTTATCCGCTATCACCTTGGCATTAGCCTTCAGCGAGGCGAAATCAGCGACGCAGAGATGCGGCGGGTGCTGGTGCAGGCCATCTACATGACCCATCGTGACTGGCTCTTCCGACCAGAACCTTGAGGAACTGACCTATGGCAACTTCTCGATCCAATCGAGCGCAACCGCACTCCCAGAGCCCTGCAGCTCCAGTTGCTCCACCGAACTATGTCGGGACAATCGTCGGCGAAAGCACCAGTCGGGAGTTTCGCCTGGCAGTGGCCCAGGAAGCTATTCGAGAGCAGGATCTGATCGCCGTTGATGCGGAGTTGCGTCCGACCGATGGTCAGGGGCCGCCAGAAATGATACGCGTGTGGGCCAAGGTCCAGCGGATTGAGCGTCTGAACCCGCTTTTCCCAAGCGAAGCCGGCCACGAACTTGCCGCCACACGAACAAACCCTTTTGAGACGGTGCTGTCGTTGAGCCGCGAGATGGTGACTGCGGTTTGCCAGGTGTTGGGCGCGGAGCCACGTGGCAGCAACCCCCGCGGGAAACTCGATCAACTCCGCTATCCTCCTCAGCCTGCCAGCAGCGTGTATCGCCCCGGCTCTGAAGATATGGCCCGGGTCGTGCTCGGAGAGCTAGCCCAACGCGCCAATCGCGCGCTCGACATTGCCACGCTGTCCAACCGCCCTGAAGTCTCTGTAAGTGTCGATGGGCATGCGATAGTCACGCGCCACCTGGCCATCCTCGCCATGACCGGAGCCGGAAAGAGTTGGACGTCAAGGCGTATTATCGAGCAACTCGCGCAAAAGAACTACCCGATCGTGATTTTTGATCCTCACGGGGACTATACGGGTCTGGCTGACGTTCCGACACTCAAGCAGCGGGTACGAAGATATTGTGCCCAATTTCCGCTTTTTGACGAGGATGCCGATGCGGTTGCGAAGATTGTCAGCGCACTCGGATATGAGCTCTCTCCGACAATGCAAGGTCGATTTGGTGATGTGTTTGGTGCGGCCTCGCGATTCATCAATGTGGATGGTGCAGAGCGTGCGAGCCGAGTGGATTGGCTTGCTGAGAGATTGGGTAAAAAACATTTGCGAAAGAATGGTATCGAGCCAAATATGTGGTTGATTGCCAATCTTGCAGAAGCTGGCGAGTTAGTGTTGAGGGCCGAAGATGACGACAGCAGGAATCTTCTTGTTGAGTGGGGATGGGAAGACTTTGGTAAATACTCCAAACGAGATATCGGAACCCTAGAGGCTATCAAGAAGCGTGCCTACAAGGCAGCCAGAGTGTTACAGACGATGGAGCAGACGAATCGCAAGATTGCGCGCAGTGCCGAACCGCTTCCGACTGATCGCAAAGAGTTGGTTCGCTATGGAGGTATCAGCGTAATAGCTCTTGCTGGCTACACAGGAGATTTCCAAGCTACGATCTACAACTTGATAGCTAATGATATATTCCAAGCACGTGTTCAGGAGGAACTCAAACTGCCAGTCCTGCTTGTGCTTGAGGAGGCACACAACTTCGTGCCAGGGAGAGCCAATACACCAGCAGAAGAGCGCTCTATCACTATAACAAAGCAGATTGCGCAGGAGGGTCGTAAGTTCGGCATTGGCCTGGTGATGATTAGCCAGCGTCCATCGCGTCTCGATGAAACAACGCTTTCCCAGTGCAACTCCTACATTATCATGCGTCTGGTCAACCCGGCTGATCAGAACTTTGTGCGCAAAGTGATCGAAAGCCTGGGCGAAGATGAGGCGCGCCTGTTGCCCGATCTCGATGTCGGCGAGGCGTTGCTTTCGGGACAGTTGATAAACTTTCCGGTATTGGTACGGATCAAGCCGCCTGAGTCGCAAGGCGAGCGCGAAGAAGAAGATGCTTTCAAGGCCCTCGAAGACGCAAATCGCGCGCTGCAACAGGGGGCGCGTGAGCCCTAGAGGTGAGAGGTTGGAAATTGTCGCTGGTCTGAGCTTGAAGAACCTGAAACCTCGGGTCTGGGATCCCGAGTCGCCATACTATCTACCTGGCTTGACCGCAGTTATGGTGTCGTATGCTGACTTTCACCAATCACCTCCGCAGCGCAAGATGGCGATGCGACAGACCTTGCGCGCCTATCTGGGTGTTCCTGCACATATCCGCATTTATCTTGATAACGGGGCTTTCTACTTTTTGGACCGCGACGGCGGTGTGCCAGGGAATGAGTATGAAGAGTTCGTGCAAGCAGCCAAACCTGATTGGTACCCTATACCGCAAGATTTCATACCAACTCCAACAATGGACGACGAGGCGCAACTCTTGTGTCTACGGCGCACGATGGAAATGAATCTTGCTTTTGCGTATGATGGATTTGTTCCTGTCATGCATGTCAGCCGTCATCTCGCGACATATATTGATGGGTTCACCCAAAGCAAACAGCTTGCGCAGAAAGATCGTGTGGCTTTGGGGGGGATTGTGCCCAACCTGCTGCGCAAGCCCAGCGCTATGCCGTATGCCGATGTCTTGAAGAGCCTGCTGCGGGTGCGTCACGTGCTGGCCGGCAAGCACCTGCACGTGTTCGGCCTTGGTGGAACTGCCACCCTTCACCTCGCAGCCCTGTTTCAGATCGACTCGCTCGACTCTGCGGGTTGGCGGAACCGGGCTGCGCGCGGGATCGTGCAGCTCCCGGGACGCGGCGATCGTATGGTAGCGAATATGGGCAGTTGGCGTGGTCGTGAGCCAGACGACAACGAGTGGCAACTCCTGGCCGCATGCCCATGCCCTGCCTGCCAGCAGTCCGGCGTGGCGGGGCTACAGGCGAACAAGCTGGAGGGGTTCTGCAACCGGGCTACCCATAATCTCTGGGTCTTGCTTCAAGAGGCGCGGGCAATCCAGGGGCACCTGGCAGCGAATACGTACCGTGACTGGTATCAGTCCCATGTCGAGAATTCAGTCTACCGGACCCTGGTTCGTGATACACTAACACTTGTCGAGAAGGGTGTGACGTAATGTCGCTATCGCTGGCGAATTCCGAAACGTCTGTGCCGTAAGGCATGGTTCAAAACCTTGCGGTTTGCGCTTGACCGTGTGGCGGGGAGGTGTGGAGGGGCCTGGCCCATCCATGGCCACCCCGGTGGTCCGGGGTCGAGGCGAACTGTCAAGCTCGTTTGAACCATGCCGTAACAATAGCATCAGCCATCCAGGCGGCTGCGCCGCACACGAAGGGGAATGAAAATAATTCTTGGGAGGGCTTCGCCCTCCCAAACCCTCCCAGGGGGCGGGGCCTGGGTGCGCGGGCCTCTGGCCCGCGTCCGCTGGGGTATGGGGAAACCCGGTTTCCCCACACCCCTCGCCGAGGGCGTATGTTCACGTTAGTAAACGCTTTACATTCCGTCGCCTTTTGGGAGGAACCGATGAGCACAGACCAACTGACGCAAGTTCGGGCATTGATACAACGCCTCTCGCTCCAGGAGAAGCTGTACTTGCTCAACGATCTGACCATGCAGGTCGTCCGGCAGTCAGCCGGGGCAGCGCAGGCCCCACCGGCACAGCCATTGCCCAGTATCCATCTCGACACCTGGCCTGATCATCTGCCACTTCGGCGCGAGGAACTCTATGACGACCGGGGTCGCTGAACCAGTCTTCCTGGATACCAATATCCTGGTCTATGCCAGCATCGACTCCTCGCCGTTCTATGCCCTCGCCAGAACGACGATTACCGCCTACGAGCAGGCCGGGACACCGCTCTGGATTAGCCGCCAGGTGCTGCGTGAATACCTTGCAACGCTGATTCGTCCAAACGTCGGTATTCCGATACCTGAACTTACGGCTACGGTGCGCCGGTATGAGCTACGCTTCCAGGTTGCGGAAGAGAGTCCACTGGTTACGGCCCAACTGCTTGCATTGCTGGAACAGGGCCATAGCAGACAGGTGCATGACGCCAATATTGTCGCCACGATGCAGACCATTGGGATCACTCGTATCCTGACGAATAATCCGGACGATTTCGCGCCTTTTGGCGCTGTTATCACCGTGATACCGCTGCAGTCCGTCACCACGCAACAAGCCGGAAGCGAGTAACGAAGGATCGCTCGCTGGCCACACCCGACACCCCTTCGCAGTGCGCCTGAGGCGCGTCGTCAGGCCGCGCCAGGTCGAGGGCCTGGCATCCGAGGAAGCAGCCCGTGAAACATACGCGTATCATCGTCACACACTACGGCGGGCCCGAGGCCCTTCAGGTCCTCGAAGAAGATTGCCCCGAGCCGAAGCGCGGTGACATGCGCGTGAGGGTGCTGGCCGCGGGGGTTTCCCTGGCCGACTTGATGATGCGCGAAGGCATGCATCCCGAAACGCCCCGCGTGCCCTTTACGCCGGGGTGGGATCTGGTGGGCATGGTCGATCGGCTCGGCGACGGTGTCTCTGGAATTGAACCGGGCCAGCTCGTTGCCGCGCTGCCGATTAGCGGCGCCTACGCGGAGTTCGTCTGCCTGCCGCAACGCGAACTGGTTCCTGTGCCATCCGGGGTGGACGCCGCCGAGGCGGTCAGCCTGGTGCTGAACTACGTCACGGCGTACCAGATGCTGCATCGCGCGGCGCGGGTCAGGCCAGGGCAGCGCGTGCTGATCCACGCCGCGGCGGGCGGGGTCGGCTCGGCACTCTTGCAACTCGGGCGTCTTGCCGGGTTGGAGATGTACGGGACGTGTTCATCGGGACACGCGTCCGCGGTATCCGCTATGGGCGGTATCCCCATTGATTATCGGCATCAAGACTTCGTGACCGAAATTCAGCGGCGCACAGGTGGGGGCGTTGACGCTGTCTTTGACAGCATCGGTGGCGCGCATATCTGGCGTTCCCGTCAGGCGCTCCGTCGCGGCGGGACGGTTGTGGCCTATGGTCTAACTGGCTCGCTCCGTGGAGGGCGCGTGGCTTCCGGGCGTTCCGGTGGTCGCCATCGCTTTCGAGCGATCCTTATCTTCGGGGTGTATATTATTGCCGGCCTGGCTCTCCCGGGCCGGAGGCGGGTGGTTCTTTACAGCATCCAGACGCTGAAACGCCTGCGGCCAGCATTGTTTCGACAGGATTTGACCGCCCTGCTCGATCTTCTTCAACAGAAACGGATCAAGCCCCTCATCGCGCAGCGATTTCCGCTTACCGAGGCACGATCGGCGCACGAACTGCTGGGGAGGGGCGGCCTGCAGGGCAAGATCGTGCTCGTGCC
>DAOTYR010000482.1:0-3626 GCA_034434655.1 Chloroflexaceae bacterium | reverse complement strand
TCCCGATCATTCAGATTGCTGAACAGTGAGATTTGCAGTTGATGCACATTCAATATGTGCGAAGCAAGCATAGTATAGCAGTTGGCTACGACTCTTGCAAGTAAAAAAGTGTAAGCTAACGTGGCACAAACTCAGGTCGGGCGCCGGGTCCAATGACCGGGCAAGAGATGGGAAAACCCCGTTCCAGCCCATTAGAATGCGGTCGCGCTCAGAGCGCCCGGATTGTTGACGAATGAATAAATTGTCACCACGTGGGGTTACAGCGAGGAGGCCATTGCGGCTGGCTCGTAACTGCAAACGATCAACTCAGCCACCGTGCCGCGTTTGCGACCATCACAATTGATCTTGCGGCTGGCATAGAGACTTTCGTGCACGGGTTGGCCAGCGTAGAGGGAACGGGCAAGTTCGGTGTAGGAATTGCTGAGCATCACGAAACATCCCCGCCCGGCGAGGGCCAGAAACACCTCGGCCAGCCGGCGCTGTTCGGCTTCTGCGAAGCCCTGGTGGGTGTAGGCGGTAAATGAGGCGGTGGTGCTGAGCGGAACGTAGGGCGGGTCGAAGTAGACGAAGTCGCCCGGCAGGGCCCGCTGCAGCACCGTGCTGAAGTCGCTTACAAGGAGTTCGACGTGCTGCAGGGCGCGGCTTACCTCGCGCATGTTCTCGGGATCGACGATCAGCGGGTTGCGGTAATTGCCAAAGGGGGCATTGAACTGGCCGCGGTTGTTGAGACGGTACAGTCCGTTGTAACAGGTGCGGTTGAGAAAGATCGTGCGCGCTGCCCGCTCGACCCGCGGGCGCTGCTGGAAGTCGGGGCGCCGGTCCCACCCGCGGATCTCG
This sequence comes from Chloroflexaceae bacterium, assembly GCA_034434655.1. Taxonomy (GTDB): domain Bacteria; phylum Chloroflexota; class Chloroflexia; order Chloroflexales; family Chloroflexaceae; genus JACAEO01. Next base: position 2,789 of record DAOTYR010000482.1, on the reverse strand, counting down.
TAGAAGAAGTCGCGATCGCTGAAGTGTGGGCGCAGTTCCAGCAAGAGATCGATCAACTCCTCGACCTCGTCGCGCACGGACTCGTAGCAGGCGATCAACTCGGGGTTGGAGTCGCTCAACACGGCGGAATGGCGCAGCCTGCCGCTGTTCCAGAGGTGAAAGAAGAGCGCCCCGCCGCCAACGAAGGGTTCGTGATAGCGCTGGAACTGCGCGGGCAGGCGCAGGGTTAACTCCGGTAAGAGTTGCCCCTTGCCGCCGGCCCACTTCAAGAAGGGACGCGCAGGCACTGCAAGCTCCCTGTGCCCCGGGCCAGCGCGCCAGCACACCGGCCTGGGCCGAAGGCAATACTGAGGCAGGATTATAGCATATCGGTCTCCCCTTCCCGCCGCCAACACGGTGCAGCGGCCCTGCGGGGAAAGCCGGTTGCTCCTGACGTGAACATAAGCTCGCGGAGCGGGGTGTGGGGAAACCTGGTTTTCCCACACTCCCGCCCGCAGGAGGGCCTGGCCCTCAAGCAGGGGGATGGGGAAACCCGGTTTCCCCATCCCCCTGCCAATCTAAAATGGCAGAAGGCCGTCCGGCGGGGCTGCGGCCATCCCCTACCCTTCAGGCGGCCCCACCCGCACCGCCGCGCAGTGCATGTGCCCCTCCTCCACCACCAGCGCCACTGCCCCGCTCGCCACCGGCGCGCCGGCGTCACGCGCCTCGAAGACAGGCGCGCCGTCCACGAAGGCCCGCAGCCACGGCCCCTCAACCAGCAGGCGCAGGTCATAGTTCTGGTAGTGTTGCCAGGAGTATGGCGCTTCGGCGAGCAGCGTCTCGGCGTCGAGCGCGCGGAGCAGGGCGATGCGGCCCCCGGCGCGCAGCAGCAGGGCGTAGAAGCGCCGCAGGCCGCCCACTCGCGCGGCGATGCCTGCCGCCGCGCAGAGCGACGGCGTGATCACCGCCTGGACCTCGTAGTCCCGCCACTCCTCGGCGCCCTGGATGAGCAGACCTCGCCCGGCGTTCTGCGTCAGCCAGAACGCCTCGGGGCGCCCGTCGTCCCACTGATCCACCGCGTTGACCCAGGCGCGCCGCCAGGCGCTGCCCGCGAAGGGCGGGCGCGTGAGGGTCAGGGCGGGCGCGCCCCGCCAGCCGAGCCGGTCGAGGCGCAGGCTGGCCGCGCCCGCCACCGTCGCCTGCACCTCCACCCCGATGTCGGCCAGCGGCGCCCCGGCGGTATCGGGCACGCGCCAGTCCAGTTCGGCCTCCGCGCCGGGGGCCAGGCTGCGGGCCGGGCCGCTCAGGATCTCCAGGGTGTCGCCGGGGCCGTAGACGCGGGCGCTCAGGCGCGCCGCGATCGGCCCGGCGTTCGTCGCTTCGGCGATGACGCGGGCGTACACCGCCTGCCCGGCGTAGAGCCGGGGCGAGGCTATCAGGGGGTAGCCGGGCATGGCCAGTTCCTCGGGCTGGATGAACACGGGTGTCGCGGCGCGGGCCGCGCCTCCCGCCGGGAGCGTGGCGCTGATGGCGAGTTGCCGCGCTCCCTCCGGGCCGCTCATCGGGCGGACCTCGGCCCCCTCGCCCCGAAAGCCCTGCACCGACCCCGGTAGCGTGAAGTGGAACTGCGCCCCGTCTTTCGGCGCCAGCGGCGGCAGGCCGTGCAGGGCGCGGCCGATGTTGGCGATGCGCACGGCCTCGTTGACGGCGTCGGTGATGGCCCGCCCACCGTCGGCGCCGGGCAGGAAGAGCCGGTCGGCGATGGGACCGCGCCAGTCGTAGGGGCCGGCGTCGAGGGCGGCCAGCCCGCCGCGGATGCCCAGCAGGCAGCCGAGGTTGCCGGCGTTGCAGTCGGTGTCAAGCCCGGCGCTCACCACGATCGCCAGCGAACGCCCGAAGTCTCCGTCGCCCCACAGCAGGCCCAGGAGCAGGAGGGCCTGGTTGGGAACCACGTGGCAGCCGCCCTGGTAGCGGTCGTAGGTGTAGCGTTCCGCGATCATGCGGCGCGCCGCGCGCCAGTCCGGTTCGCGGGCGCGCAGGGCGCGCAGCTCGATGATCAGCCGCGCGGTGGCGCAACCGGCGGGGACGCGGGCGATCGCTGCGTCGAGCAACTGCGGGATGCTCCGCTCGACGAAGGCCAGCGCCTCCATTGCCGCCAGCGCCCGCGCCGCGTGCACCGCCTCGCCGTCGTGGCTCACCGCCGCGGCGCGCCCGGCCAGGTCGGCGGCCAGGTCGGGGTCGCCCGGCGCGACCATGGCCCAGCCGTCCGCGAAGATCCGCCCGCCGATCTGCTCGGCGACGATTGGCCCATTGAGCGCGGCGGAGCCGCTGGCCGGCGCGGGAATGCCCCCCTTGAGGCGCAGGTAGGCGGTGTGCTCGGTGGAAACGCCCAACCCGCCCCACCAGATGCCCGTGCGGCCCTCGATCAGGTAGTTCAGCCAGGTGGCTCCGATCTGCGCCGGGGTAAGCGCCGGGTCGTTGCCGTGGTCGGGCAAGGCCCGCAAAAAGGTGAACGTCCCGGTGATATCGTCGTCGGTGACCACCAGGGGCAGGCCGAGGCGCGCATGCAGGTAGCCGTCAAGCGCCCCCACGGCGGCGCTGATGCGCTCATAGCTCCACTGCTCCACCGGCCGCCCGAGATAGACGCCGATGCACTTGCCGAGCACGCCCGCATAGACGCGCTCCAGGTAGTCATGGGCAAGGGCCATGATCGTGCTCCTGAGGTGAAAATGGGGGAACCAGGTTCCCCCCATACCCCCGTTTTCATTGGGCGGTGTGCCGCCCGGCGGCATGGACGGCTGAGGTGACCA
>DAOTYR010000481.1:0-6769 GCA_034434655.1 Chloroflexaceae bacterium | reverse complement strand
CTGCGGGCAGGGGGTAGGAAACCCTGGGTTCTCCGCCCTCCCTCAACCGGCTACGCTACGCTGAGACGCTCCAGTTCCTCCGCGCTCAGCCGCAGTTCCAGCGCCCCGAGCAGTTCGGTGAGTTGCTCGACACTGGTGGCGCTCACAATCGGCGCCGTGATGCTCGGGCGGGCCAGATGCCAGGCCAGGGCCACCTGCGCCGGGGTGGCCCCCCGCGCCGCAGCCACCGCCTGCACCGCCTCCAGCACGGCCCAGCCACGGGCGTGCATGTAACGCTGTTGCACCTTCGGGGCGCGCTCGGTGGCCGGCAGGGCCCCCTCGCGGCGGTACTTGCCGGTGAGGAAGCCGCCGCCCAGCGGCGCGTAGGGAATGACCCCCAGGCCGAAGGCGCGACAGGCCGCCTCCAGATCGCCTTCGAACTCGTCGCGGTCAACCAGGTTGTACTTCGGCTGCAACGAAACGTACGCCGCGTAGCCGTAGCGGTCGCTGACCCACAGGGCCTGCACCAGCCGCCAGGCATGGTAGTTCGAGGCCCCGATGTAGCGGACCTTGCCCTGCCGCACCAGGTCGTCGAAGGCGCGCAGGGTCTCCTCCAGCGGGACGCGTTCGTCGTCGAAGTGCGCCTGGTACAGATCGATATAGTCGGTTCGCAGGCGGCGCAACGACTCGTCAACCGCGCGCAGCATGTGCTGGCGCGAGAGACCGCCCATGTTTGGCCCCGCGCCCATCGCCGAGCCCACTTTGGTGGCGATGATCAGCCGTGACCGGTTGCCGCGGGCCTGCATCCAGCGGCCCAGGGTCGCCTCCGACTCGCCGCCGGTGTGGCCCGTGGCCCAGCGCGAGTAGACATCCGCCGTGTCAATGAAATTGCCGCCCGCATCCACGTAGGCATCCAGCACCTGCTGGGAGGTCGTCTCATCACAGGTCCAACCGAAGACATTGCCGCCCAGACACAGGCGGGTCACTTCCAGGCCGCTCCGGCCGAGTCTGGTGGTATGCATTGCGCGTATCCTGTCTTGCTCAGGCATGGTTCACGTCTACGGTTTTCCAACCAGCATAAACGCGGCCCAGAAGCGCGGATGGGCGAAGGGATGCTGGTCGTAGCCCTCCAGGGCCGCGAGGGCCCGGGGCGTTGCGGCTCCAGAACGCCGCAGCAGCGCCACTACCGTGTCTCGATCCGAATCGCGGAGCGCGAGTTGCGCCTGGTGGATCGCTTCGGCGGGCGCCGCGCCCGCTGCAAGATTCGCGTAGAACAATACCATAAGAACGTAGGCGGCGATATCGTCAATCTCGTGGAGCGCGCAGACAATCGTCGCCGCGCCAGCGTAGAGGAAGGCCCGCGGCAACCCGAGCAGTTCATCGCCAGAGGCGACCTGGCTCAGGCCCGAGGTGCAGGCGTTGAGCGTCACGAGCGTGTCGCGCAACTGCAACCTGCCCATCAGCGTGCGGGCATCGAGGTTGTCGTCAGCACCCAGGCAGAGGTAGGAACCGAGCGGATCGCTGGCCCGATACACCGCATGGCCGGCGATATGCAAGCAGCGCAGGGCGGGGCCGGAGGCGAACAGGTCGGCGCGCTTGGCCGGATCGCCGACAAGCACCCGGGCGTCGAGCATCGCCCCGACGATCTGAGCCTCGTGCTCGGCCAGAAATAGCCGCGCCTCGCCCCGATAGTTGTACCCCAGGGCCAGGCTCATTGCGCCCGCGCCTGGGGGCCGCGCCAGGCAGTCGCAGAGCACCGTGGCGCTGGGCGCGAAGGTCAGGGCCGGCCCGGCGGCGTCGAGCAGGGCGCCGCCCCGCGGAGTGGCCAGGGCGGCAAAAGGCACGTAATGCAACGGCCCGTGCGGAACAATATGGACCACGGCGCAATGCACCAGAAGGCTCTCGATCGGGGCAATCAGCCGGTCGTACATCCAGCGCAGCTTGCGTTGCGTCACCAGATGCCATCCCGGCGTCGGGTCGTTGGCCGGAGGGCGCAGCAGGTTAGGATCGAAGGCGATCCGCTGCACCTGCACCGTCCCGCGGGTGATGGCAAAGAGCAGGATCTCCGGCTGCGAACGGACCAGGTCGCGCAGCCGGGTGTTGGTGGAAGGGATGCGCGCCAGGAAGGAGTCGCCAGGTGGCAGGACGCCGACGCAGAAGTATTCGAGCACCAGGGCTTCGGGGGCGATCTGGCGTTGCACATCGGCCAGGGTGACGGTGGGCCGTTGGGCGAGCGCATCAGCCGGCGCGTCGCGGCGGGCTACCAGGTCGAGAAAGGCGCGCGCCCGCGCCCGCTCGACATAGGCAAAGGCGCTCTCGGCATCGCCCTGCGCCAGGTAGGTCAGGATGATGGTTTCATACACCTGTTCGGCAGTGCCCAGCAGGCTGATCTTCAGGTCCTCGGCGTAGGTTGCGACGCGCAGCGTTTCCAGCAACTCAACGGCCTCGCGCAGGGTGGCCAGGGCGGCCATACGGGCGCCGCGGCGGTCGAGGAACTGGGCATGGCGGTGCATCAGCAGGGCGCGCCCCAGCGTATTGCCCAGGTCCTCCTGGAGGGCGATGGCCCGGCGGAAGGCCGCATCGGCGTCGTCCCACCGGTCCTGCAACTGGTAGATCAGGCCCAGTTCGGTGAGGATGTCGGCGGCAAGGACGGCGTTGCCGTGCTCGGCGGAGGCGGCGATGACCAGGGCGCGCTCATAGGCTGCCAGGCTCTCCGCCTCGTTGCCGAGCAGTTGATGCAGAAAACCGCGCGCCCAGTCGATCGCGGCCAGGCGGGCGTGCATCCCCGCGGCGTGGTAGATCGCCGCGCTCTGGTCCAGGTCTGCGATGGCCGCTTCCCAGCGCCCCAGGTAGAGCGCGTTGTTGGCGCGCATGTAGAGCGCGAAGGCGGCGCCATAGTGATCGCCCGCCTGACGGTAGTGGGCCAACCCGCGATCGCTCAACTCCAGGGCGCGCTCGAAGCGATGGAGCAGATTGTACACGCAACTGGCGTTCACCAGGGCGCGGGCCTGCAGCGCCGCATTCTCGCCAGCCACGCCAAGGGCCTCTGCTTCCGCGAAGTCGGCGAGGGCGGCCTCGTTGCGGGCCTGGTTCATCGCGCAGAGGCCGCGGGTCACCAGCGCCTCGCCGCGCAGCCGCGGGGGCAGATCGGCGCGCTGCAGGAGTTGCTCGATGATCCGCTCACTCTGCGCATAGGCCTGCTGGCGCAAGGCGTGATACGCTTCCAGCAGCGCCAGCCGATCGGCGTGATCGGGCTGCAGTGCAAGGCCCAGGGCGCGCACACGGGCGATCATCGCGCTGACCTCGTGCCAGCGCATGTAGTCCAGGTTCAGGTCGCGCAGGGCCTCCAGGTGGTGCAGGCAGGCTGCCATGAGCCAGGGGGCCTCCGCGCCCGCATCGGCCAGACGCGCCAGCAGGTAGTCAAAGGCCCGTTGATGCAACGCGCGCTCCTCAGGGGCGGCCTCGGCCCGCAGGCGCGCCAGCAGCTCGCAGCGGGCCTCGGGGCGCGGCGCGAAAAGGTCGGGCCCGAGACGTTCAATCTCTGCCCGCGCCAGAACCGCGTCCGCCTCGTCATTGTCGAGTCGGAGCACGGCGCGCAGCATGGCCCGATCGAAGCGCTCAAAGATGGCGCAACGGACTATAGCCGGCAATGTGGAACCAGACATGGCACACTCGTGAAGGCAGGATGGCGCACAACGCCCGATGAAAACGGTTGTTCCTGGGAGGGCCGCGCCCTCCCAGACCCTCCCAGGGGGCAGGGCCTGGGTGTGCGGGCCTCCGGCCCGCGTCCGCTGAGGGATGGGGAAACCGGGTTTCCCCACCCCCCTCGCCGAGGGCTTATATGGTCTTTGAGAAATTCATTCGGTATATCGGGCTGGCCGTGGGGCTAAAGCCCTCGGCTACGGAATGCGAAGCCCGCCTGCGCGGGCTAGAGCGGATTATTTTTCAAAGACCATATTTTCACGTTAGCCGTCCATGCGGCTTCGCCGCACAACGCCCGATGAACATCGCCTGGGAGCGCGGGCGGCCCGCCCTCGTCGCGTCTCCGCGGGCACGGTGACTGCCCCCCTCCCCAGCCCTCCCCCCGCTGGGGGGAGGGAGTCCGGCTCCTCCCCCCAGCGGGGGGAGGTCAGGAGGGGGGGTTCAGCGCCGCATGCGTGTAGGTGAGCAGCCTATGTTCACGTTAGGAGGATCTCCATGGACGACGAGCGCTATCTCCTGGACCTGCCCTTTGCGTTCGACGCGGCCAGCCATGGCGAGGCGGCGGCGCGCTGCAAGGCGGTCAGGCTCACCTATCTGCACAGCGGGAACGCGGAGCGCACCGCGACCCAGCAGGAGGCCTTCGTTCGGGCTGACCCCGCTCTGCTCGACCAGCCCGGCGCGCTTCCCGACACCGCGCCCTTCCGTGAGAAGTGGCTGGCCTACGCGCCCGACGAGCACGCCCGTTCACTGACGGCGATCAACGGCGAGCCGTTGTTCCGATCGGTGCTGTATCTATTTAACGTGATCGTGGCCCTCGAATGGCAACCCTCAGCGGCCACCTACCAGCAGATCCGCGTTGCTATGCGACGGGCCTCGGATTTTCTCTACGATGTGACCAATGGCTACATGGCCTTCGGCCAGATCGTCATCGGCGGGCCGGCTCTGCTCGACGGCGCCGACATCCAGGTGCTCGCCTCGAACCGGGTGCATCCCCGCGCCTGGAACAACGGCTTGCACGAGGACCGCAAGTTCAAAAGCATTCGAGTGGGACGCGGCATCTGGCAAAAGGACCTGGGCCTCCTTTCGACCTGGGACGCGCCGGAGGGGTACCGGGCGCTGATCCACGAGTGGGGTCACTACGCGCTCAACATCAACGACGAGTATCTGGAGGATACCACACTTGTCCAACATGGACGCCAGCGGCGCTGGCAGGCGCGCGCACGGGCGCCGAAGGGCGCCACGGCGGTCAGGGCGGCGCTGCCGCAGGTAGCCCTGCCGGTTGACGCCAGTCTGATGGCCACCACCCAGATCAGCGAACTGCCGCCCTGGGGCGCGATCTTCGAAACCCTGCGGGCCAATTTTCCGCTCCTGCCGGCCGATGATCCCTGGGATCAGCGCCCGATGGAGGGGCCGCCGGCCCTGCCCCTGCCCCTGCCGGTCTTCGTTGACCTGCCCGCGCCACGCTACCGCGCCGGCGTCGGCATCAGCCTGGACCAGGCTCAGGAAGCGTACCTCGACGTGGCGGAGCCGCTGGCGCGGGCGGCAGGCGGTTCGGCCCGGCGCCCCGACGCGGCCCACTGGCTCTACGTGCTCAAACCGCGGGGCGAGGACGGCATGCCCCGCGGGCTGATCGCCCAGGGCAAGGTCTCCGCAGCTGACCAGCGCGAGGGGTTTCACCTCTTCGGGGCCGAAGCCGGCGATGAACTCCTGCTCATCAGCCAGGTCCAGGACACGCTGCGGGTGCAGCGGGCCGCCTTTGTCGCCCCGGCGAGCGCGCCGGCGCCGGGGCAGCGCGCGCTCGCCCGGCTCGCCTGGAGCGAGGCCACCCCGCCGGGGCTGGAGCGGCCTTTGTTTGTGGACGTGCTGCCCCAGACGCTGGAAGGCGCCGCGCGCGACCCCGTGGCCGTGGCGGCGCGGATCGAAGCGCATGGGTCGAAGCCCGACGCCGTGCAGATCTACCCCTGCGGCCCCCATGGCCCCCTCGCGCCCCTGGCGCTGCGCGACCTCGACGCCGCCACGCTGCTCACCGCGGCGCGCCCCGTGCCACACCTCGATGGTCATGTGCTGCTCCGCTGGGGCGACAACGCCTTCTTCGTCGCCAGTTATTCGCAGGGGGGCGGGCCGAACTCGACCACCGGCGGGCGCCTGCCGATCACCGCCGGCTCCGCCGACGGCAACGCCATGCTCTTCTTTGTGACGCCGGACCACCGCCCGCCGCAACCCGCCCCCGCGCCCGACGCTCCACCTGACGACGACGAACGAGTGCGCATCGTCACCACCACCCTGATCGGCGGCCCCCAGCGCCTCCCCGAAGGCGCCGAAGCGCGAAGTTACATCTTTAGCCTTGCCAGTAATGTGTTGCTTATGGATTATACCGCCACGCTTGTTTTATACTATGACCGGGACGCGCGCGAGCGCCGCGGCGATCTGTCAATCTACCGCTGGGACGCGCAGGAGCAACGCTGGATATGGCACGTCACCTACGCGCCTGCGCTCCCTTACGTGGCACTCCCGCTCCAGAAGGGCCTGGGGACCGCCCCGGCGCTGACCGGTGAAGCAGGGGACACTCCAGTTGAACGCTATCGGATCTACTGGACCCCTGGCGGCTGACTTCCCGGACCCGTGGTAGAAGAAGAAGACGGGCCTGCGCTGCAATGCGACGCCCTGATAGTACTACAGTTGTAGTGCGCTCCCCGTCGGGCTGAAAGCCCTCGGCGAGGGGTGCAAAGCCCACCTTCGTGGGCTCAACAGGCCACGGAGGTGGCCTTCGCAAGCGCTAGCCGAGGCGTTTACGCCGACGGAAACGGATCATCTGCCGAAATACAACTGTAGTAATAGAAGGTGTGTCTTACCCCATGACCGAGGGCGTCTTCGACGATGAGGGTGTGACCGAGAACGATGTGCGCGAGGAGTGTCGGCAGATCGTGATTCGGGTGATGGAACGATTCGGCTGGCAACTCCTCAGCGTTGACGAATTCGCGCGGCGAACCGCGGCGAGCGTCATGCGCGGCGAGGTGACCGACCCATGGCGGGCGGCGATCAACGTGTACTGTCAGTGCCTCTACGGCGCGTGTCGCGGCGACGAGGG
>DAOTYR010000480.1:0-4846 GCA_034434655.1 Chloroflexaceae bacterium | reverse complement strand
GGTCGCGGGGCACGATCGCCGCCGCCACACGCTCGCCAAACTCTGCGTCGGGCAGGCCGAAGACGGCGCACTCGGCCACCGCGGGGTGCGCCAGCAGCGCTTCCTCCACCTCGCGCGGGTAGATATTGTACCCCCCGCTGATGATCAACTCCTTCGCCCGCCCGGTGATGGTGTAGTAGCCGTCGGCGCCGCGCCAGCCCAGGTCGCCCGTGCTGAACCAGCCGTCGGGGTGGAAGACCTCGGCGGTGGCTTCCGGGTTGCGCCAGTAGCCGGCGCATACGTGCGGGCCGCGCACCTGGATCTCGCCGATCACCCCGTCGGGCACGGGTTGCCGCGTCTGCACGTCTACCACGCGGGCCTCTTGCCCGGGAAAGGGCATGCCCACTGCCCCGGGCCGGCGCTCGCCGTCGTAGGGGTTGGTCATGTTCATCCCCGTTTCGGTCATACCGTAGCGTTCCAGGATGCGCTGGCCGAAGAGTTCCTCGAAGGCGGCGAAGGTCTGCGGATCCAGCGGCGCCGAGCCTGAAACAAAGAGCCGTACCCGCTGTCCGGCCCGTCGCGCCAGTTCGGGGGCGGCCTGCGCCGCGGCGATCAGCCGGGTGTACATCGTCGGCACGCCGAAGAACAGGGTGTGGGCGCCGCTGGCCAGGGCCTCCAGCGCCGCCTCCGGCTCGAAGCGCGGCCAGAGGGTCAGGCTGGCGCCGGTGAGCAGGGTGCCGTGCACGCCTACCCCCAGCCCGTGAATGTGAAACAGCGGCAGGGTGAGCAGCAGTCGGTCCTGCGCCGTCCAGCGCCAGGCGGCGGTGACGGCGGCGCTGTTGGCCGCCAGGCAGCCGTGGGTGAGCATGGCTCCTCTGGCGCGCCCGGTGGTGCCCGAGGTGTAGGCCAGCACGGCCAGTTCTTCCGGCGCGGGGAGCGGGGGGAGGGCGACGGGTCGCGCTTCCTCCGGCGCCTGGCCGGCGGGCAGCAGCGCTCCCTCGGGAACCAGCAGCAGGGCCGGCGCTCCAGCGTCGCCACCAATGACCTGACGGAGCAGCGCGGCGCCGGCCCCGTCGGTGACCAGCGCGCGCGGTTCGCTGTCGCCAATGATGTGCCGCAGTTCTTGCTGGCGGTACTGGGTATTGATCAGCACCACCGCACCGCCCTGCAAGTGGGCCCCCAGGTAGGCGCCGAGGAAGGCCGCGCCCCCCGGCAGGAACAGCCCCACCCGGTCGCCCCGTTGCAGCCCCAGGGCGGCGTAGCGCGCCGCCCAGCCTTGCGCCAGGCGCAGCAGCCCACCATACGTCAATGCCTGATCGTCCCAGCGCGCGCACTCCCGCCCGGCATCGGCGCGGGCATGCTCCACAAAGGCGGCGAGGATCGAGGGTGGCGTGCGGTCCATGGGTGGCTCCTTTATCGTTGGACAATCCTTGCTTAATAGTTCGATCATCTACTCTTGATGCTCAGACGCTACAATCCTCCCGCGGTTCCAGGAGTCTAGCCGGTTATGTTCTGGGCGGGCTTCGCCTTCCCGGCCCCTCCACGTCGGCGGGGGCGTGGGGAACGTGGCTTCCTCTGCCGCAACCCTCCAGGTTGTGTTGCCGTTCAAGGCAGGTGGGCCAGGTAAGCCAGGTGTTCCCACCTTCCCGCAACCGGGCGAGGCGCGCGGGTTCCTGAAAGAGCCTGCTCCTCTCGCGGGACGTATCCGGCCAGGCTCTGAACAAGTATCCTGCGCGCGACGAGCGGCGACCGCTGCGGTCCTGCCCCGCGCGCGCCGGGCCATGCCTGCAAGGAGGAACGATGACCACGTTGTCACGTCGGCAATTTCTCAAGGGCGCGGTCGCCCTTGGGGCGGGGGCGGTGCTGTATCGCTACAGTGGGGGCTGGAAGATCATCCTGGCCGCCGGCCCCGAAGTGCGGCAACTGCGCCTGATCCACACCAACGACCACCACGCGCGCATCGAGCCGGCCACCGGCATCACCATTCGCGCCGGGAGCGCTAGCGGCACGCGCAGTCTCGGCGGCGTCTCGCGCCGCCGCACCATCTTCGATCAGATCCGCGCCGATACGAGCTGGACGGCGAACCTCACCTACCAGCAGGACAAGATCTTCGTTGACACCGGGGATGTCTTCCAGGGCACGCTGTATTTTAACGCCTGGCGCGGCGAAGCCGATCACTATTTCTACAACAACCTGGGGTACGACGCCGTTGCCATCGGCAACCATGAGTTCGACCTCGGCGATCAGGCCCTGGCGGATTTCATCCGCGGAACGGTCTACCCCAACTCGACGACCACCAGTTTCCCCATCGTCAGCGCCAACATCACCGCGGGCGGCGCCTCGCCCCTCGCGCCCCTCTTCGAGGGCGATCTCTGGACCACCCCCGGGCGCTGGGCCAGGGCGGTCATCCGCACCCTGCCCAGCGGCGAGCGGGTGGGGATCATCGGTCTGACCACTGCCGAGACCCCGAACATCGCCAGCCCCTCGCGCGACGTGAGCTTCGGCGCCGATTATGCCGCGATTATCCAGCCGCTGATCGACACCCTGCGCGGCGCGCCGAACAACTGTCGCACGGTGATCTGCCTGTCGCATATCGGCTATGCAGGCGACCGCGCCCTGGCCGCCGCGGTGCGCGGGCTGAACATCATCGTCGGTGGGCACTCGCACACCCCGCTGCTGCCCACGGGCCTGGGCCTGACCCCCGGCGCCTCGCCGGTCGCGGCCTATCCGCAAATCGTTAAGGATCTCGACAACGAAGATGTGGTGATCGTGCAGGATTGGGAGTGGGGCAAGTGGATCGGCGACCTGATCGTCGGGTTTGATGCCGATGGACGGGTGAGCAGCGTCGGTGCGGCCAGCGCGGTCATTCCGGTGTGGGCCAACGACGTGCCCTCCAGCCGCTCGCCGCTGCCGGGCGAGCCGCCAACGGCCATCGCCCCCTTCGCCGGTTTCGAGACCGCCATCACCACCACCTTCAAGCCGCGCATCGACGCGCTCAACAACCAGATCTTCGGCGCCTCGCTGTCCGAAATGCCCAATGCCGACGTGCGCGCCCGCGAGACCGCCCTGGGCAACCTGATCGCCGACGCTTTCCGCGACCGTATCGCCAGGGCCGGAGGCAACCCCGAGGGCCTGCCGATCGTGGCGATCATCAACGGCGGCGGTATTCGCACCAGCCTCCCGGCAGGCGTGCTTACCGTGGGCCGCCTGCGTGAGGTGATGCCCTTCGGCAACACCCTCTGCTACGTGGACCTGACCGGCGCACAGCTCAAGGCCGCTCTGGAGAACGGCTACTCGGCGCTCCAGCCCGGCGCCGCGCGGGGCGCCGATCGCAACGCCGTCGGCACGGGGCGTTTCGCGCAGGTTTCGGGCCTCAAGGTGGCGGTGGATGTCTACGGCGACGCGGCGCAGCCTCCCTATCCCGAGACCTCGACCCAGCCGGCCATCCCCGCCCGTCGGGGCACGCGCGTGCGCAGCGTGGAAGTGCGGGTGGGCGACCGGTTCGAGCCGCTTGATCCGGCAAGGACCTACCGCGTGGTGACCAACAGCTTCATGCTCGGCGGTGGTGACGGCTACAGCGTCTTCACCTCCAGGGGCGATCTGGCCGACCCCTCGGTAGGCGGCGGCAGGAACCAGTTCAACACCTTCTTGATTGACGCCGACGTGGTGCAGGAGTACGTCGAGGCCCAGCCGAACCGGACCGTCAACCCGCGGGTGGATGGCCGCCTCACGGTCAGCTACCTGCTGCGGGTTCCTTTCGTCACCACCGCTAGAGCGGCGCAGCCAGCGGCCTTCTCCGACGCGGCGGATTGAGGCGACGGGAAGCCCTGAACGTTCTGCTTCTTGTTGCGCGGCGACGCCGCGCGTCCTCCTAAGGTCCTTGCAGGGGAGGGTGTGGGAGGGCGCAGCCCTCCCACACTTCGTTAGAGTTGATGCATCCCCTCGTCGTGCAGCGACAGCGCATGGAACCTGACGTAGTACAATAGCCGTAAGGCATGGTTTCGCTGTGCGGCCTTCGGCGTGCTCGTTCGGGGGAGGCGCGGAGGGTGCAGCCCCCGCCCCTCCAACGGGAACGCACGGGTGAACCATGGCGAACGCTCCTTCTCCTACCCTGAAAGGATCTGCACGATGGCAACCCTGGTGGCAACCTTCACCGACCCCCGCGATGCGGCGCTGGCGGCCGCGTCATTGCAGGCCAGCGGTTTTCGGGGCGTGACCGTCGGTTCCAGCGAGCCCGGTCCGAGTTCGTTCCTTGGTCTGGGCGAGTCGGTGGAGAGCTTCAAGAACCGTATCATCCTCGGTTCGACAATTGGTGGGGCGGCCACGGGCGCAGCGGCGCTGGGCTTCCTGGGCTTTGTCTCGATGGGGTTTACCGAGATCCGCAACATGGCCATGCTGGAAGATTTGCCCGGCGTGATCGTCTGGGCGCTCAGTTGGGCCATCGTGGGGCTGGTGCTGGGCCTGGTGGCCGGCCTGCTGGTGGGGGTTGTCGCCGCGCGCTTGCTCGCCGATGCCGCCGAGCGCGCCGCCGCCGAGGGCAAGGGAGTGTCGCGCCCACAGGTGCTCGTGCCGGTTTTCAACCTGGAGTCTGAAGAGGCCGCCCGCGCAGTGCTCAAAGATGTTGGCCCCTTCGAGATCGCCTGGCGACGCTGAGGTGACCATCGTTCGCCGGGTTCAGCCCCCCTCCCAGCCTCCCCCCGCTGGGGGGAGGCGCCGGGTTCCCGCCCCCAGCGGGGGAGGGTCAGGGAAGGGGCGGTCACCGTGCCCGCGGCGCCGTGGCGCGGGCGGGACGCCCGCGCTCCCAGGCGATGTTCATCGGGCGTGGTGCGGCGGAGCCGCATGGATGGCTACCGTGAACATAGGCTGC
>DAOTYR010000479.1:0-1741 GCA_034434655.1 Chloroflexaceae bacterium | reverse complement strand
GCCACTCCACGGAGCGAGCCATGACCATTGTCGTATTCGGCAGCATCAACATGGATCTGGTGGCCCGCGCGCCGCGGCTGCCCGCCCCCGGGGAGACCGTGCCCGGACAGACCTTTTTCACCGCGCCGGGCGGCAAGGGCGCCAACCAGGCGGTGGCCTGCGCGCGCCTGGGCGCGCCGACGCGCATGGTGGGCCGGGTGGGCGACGATGCACTCGGCGCGGAACTGCGGGCGGGTCTGCGCGCCGCCGGGGTTGACGAACGCGACGTGCTGACCACCCCCGGGCCTTCTGGCGTGGCGCTGATCGCCGTGGACGACGCGGGGCGCAATACGATCATCGTGGTGCCGGGCGCCAATGGGGCGATTGGCCCCGCCGACGTGACGCGGCTGGAGGCGGCCCTGACAGGGGCGCGGGCGCTGCTGCTGCAACTCGAAATCCCCCTGGAAGCGGTCATCGCCGCGGCCAGCGCCGCCCGGCGCGCGGGCGTGCCGGTCATCCTCGACCCGGCCCCGGCGCGCGAGCTGCCCACCGAGCTGTACCGCCTCGCCGACATCTTCACGCCCAACGAAAGCGAAGCGGCGACGCTGGTGGGCTTTGCCCTGAGCGACGAGGCGGCGCGCAGCGCCGCGGCGCGGGCGCTGCACGCGCGCACCGGCGGCGCCGTGGCACTGAAGCTGGGCGAATACGGGGCGCTGCTGTTCGCCGGTGAGCAACTCCTGCGCCTGCCGGCCCTCCCCGTGCGCACGGTTGACACCGTCGCCGCTGGCGACGCCTTTAACGCCGGGCTGGCGGTGGCGCTGGTCGAAGGACAACCCCTGACGACGGCCATGCGCTGGGCCGTCGCCGCCGGGGCTGTGGCGGTAACCCGCCCGGGCGCGCAACCGGCCATGCCCTCCCGCGCCGAAGTGCTGGCGATGCTGGAGGTTTGAGATTCTGGATGTTGTTCCTGGGCGGGCTGCGCCCGCCCAGACCCGCCCGCGGGCCGGGGCCTGGGTGCGCGGCCCTCCGGCCCGCATCCGCAGGGGATGGGGAAACCCGGTCTCCCCATGCCCCCTGCTCGAGGGCTGCGCCCTCCCAGACCCTCCCAGCGGGTGGGGGGATGGGGAAACCAGGTTTTCCCATGCCCCTTGCTTGAGGGCCAGGCCCTCCCGCGGGCGGGAGGGAACCCGGCTCCCCCCCAGCGGGGGGAGGCTGGGAGGGAGGCAGAACGCTGCGAACGATGGTCACCTCAGCCCTCCATGCGGCTCCGCCGCACACCGACGGGATGAACATCCTTCCTGGGAGGGCGCAGCCCTCCCAGACCCTCCCGCGGGTGGGGGCATGGGGAAACCGGGTTTCCCCATCCCCCTGTGGGGCGGGGGCGTGGGGAAACCCGGTTTCCCCACCCCCCTCTTCGAGAGCCTATGTTCACGTGAGACGGTCATGCGCATGGCGCACCACGCCGCGATGAACATAACCTGGAAGCGCGAGCGTCCCGCCCGCGCCACGGCGCCGCGGGCACGGCGCCGGCCCCCTCCCTCACCCTCCCCCCCTGGGGGAGGGCACCCGGCACCACCCCCCCGCGGGGGGTGGCTGGGAGGGGGGCTAAGCGCTGCGAACGATGGTCACCTCAGGAGCACGATCATGGCCCTTGCCCATGACTACCTGGAGCGCGTCTACGCGGGCGTGCTCGGCAAGTGCATCGGCGTCTATCTCGGGCGGCCGGTGGAGCAGTGGAGCTATGAGCGCATCAGCGCCGCCG
>DAOTYR010000478.1:0-2747 GCA_034434655.1 Chloroflexaceae bacterium | reverse complement strand
CGCCGCACACCGACGGGATGAACATCCTTCCTGGGAGGGCGTAGCCCTTCCAAACCCTCCTACCGGGTGTGGGTATGGGGAAACCGGGTTTCCCCATACCCCCCTGCGGGGCGGGGGCGTGGGGAAACCCGGTTTCCCCACACCCCTGTCATCGTGAGACAGCGAATGAACCATGTCCATCCCACGTTACGACGGCTATATCTTTGACCTGGACGGCACGCTCTACCTGGGCGACACGCCCCTGCCAGGGGCGGTGGAGGTGCTGGCGACCCTGCGGGCCGAGGGGCGGCAGGTGGCCTTTCTCTCGAACAATCCAACGAGGACCCGCGAGCAGTACGTTGCCAAGCTGGAGGGAATGGGCCTGCAGGCCGAACTGGGCGAGGTGGTCAACTCATCGCACGTGCTGGTGCAGTGGCTGCTGGAGCATGCGCCGGGGGCCACACTCTTCGTCTGCGGCGAGGCCCCATTGATCGGCGAGTTGACCGCGGCTGGCTTCACGCTGAGCGAACGGGCCGGGGCGATCGACATTGTCGTCGCCTCGTTCGACCGCACCTTCACCTACCACAAGCTACAGGTGGCCTTCGATGCCATTCGCGCCGGGGCGCGCCTGGTGGCGACCAACCCCGACCGTTTCTGCCCGGTGCCCGGCGGCGGCGAGCCCGACGCGGCGGCGATCATCGCCGCGATCGAGGCTTGCACCAATACCCGCTGTGAAGTCAACGTCGGCAAGCCCTCGCCGATCATGGCCCGCACCGTCGGGGCGATGCTCCAGCTTCCCCCCGAGCGCTGCCTGATGGTCGGCGACCGGCTGATGACCGACATCGCGATGGGCGCGGGCGCGGGCATGACCACCGCGCTGGTACTCACCGGCGACAGCAAACGCGCCGATCTGCCCGGCGCGCCGGTCCAGCCTACCTATGTGATGGACAGCCTGTTTGAGTTGCTGGGGGCCACCCATGTCCCACGTCTGTAGGCCGACCCGCCCCGCGCCGGCGCGCGCCTCCTCAGGCGTCAACGATGTCTCCAGACAAAAAGCCCTTGACTCTGGTTACATCCCGGATCTACACTAAGAGAAAGTTACCATACGCTAAGGAGATGCTATGACCACCGCGCGTTCTTTGAAACCACAGCCGCACGGGCAACTGCTTCCCTTCGTCGCCGGTGACATGGCATCGGAGGCGGGATGGCCCGCGGCCCTGCGGGCGCTCCTGCTGCTGAGCGAGGCGAGCGCCGCCACCGACCCGTTGCTGGCCCGCCTGACCGATGAGGAACTCGCGCTGCTGCGCGCCTCCCTCGTTCGCCTCAGCGGCATCGAGCCGACCAACGCCGCCTGAGGCGCGCAGGCAGCCGCACTGCGCGCTGCGGAGGGAAAGCGGGTTTCCCCGCCACTGCTCCCAGCCATCCATGCGGCTCGCGCCGCACACCGACGGGATGAACATACTTCCTGGGAGGGCAAAGCCCTCCCAAACCCTCCCGCGAGCGGGGGTACGGGGAAACCCGGTTTCCTCATCCCCCTGCTTGAGGGCCAGGCCCTCACGCGGGCGGGGGTATGGGGGAACCTGGTTCCCCCATGTTCACGTTAGAATCAAAAGGGCGTGGGAAAGCATAGCTTTCCCACGCCCTCGCGTATTATACCATTTCCTGTTGAACATTCCGCATTCGTCGAAGTGCTGGATCGCACGGTGACGCCCTGCAAGGCAATCCACAATCCAACATCGGCAATCCAAAATGGTATTACTCCCCCGGGCGGGCCACGAAACTGAAGCTGATCTTCACATCGTCCTCGGCCCGTAGCACTCCCGCGATGTCCGGCGGCTGGAAGCCAAAATCGGTCATCTTGATCTGCGTCTCGGCCACGCCGCGCATGGTCTCGCCATCAATCGCCCCGGTTACAGTGAAGGTCGTGGGCCTGGTCACTTCGCGCACGGTCAGGTCACCGGTGATGGTCAGGGTTATCTCTTCGCCTGCGGTGTATGTCTCGGGCAGGCCCTCGATCGCCGTCGGGGCGAAGGTTGCCAGCGGATAGCGCGCCGACTCGAGCCAGCGGTCGCGAATGGCATTGTCGCGGCGCGGGCTATCCGAGGTGAAGGCGCTGATGTCAATGGTGAGCGGGCCAACCCTGCTGTTGCGCGGGTTGGCCGGGTCGAAGCGCACCTCGCCGCTGATCTGTTGCGTGCGGCCTACGGCGATCGCGTAGCGATTGTTCTGGTTGAGGAAGGTCTCGCCGACCTCGTAGGTGACTTGCGACTCTTCCGGGATGATGCGGAAGACGACCACGCCGGCGCTGGCCGGAGCGGCGTTCGTGTCCGCGCCTGTGGCGGCGGGTGTCGCCGCCGCGGTGGTGGGGGCGGGCGCTTCGGTGGGAGCGGGGGCGCGGGTCGGCGCCTCGGTGGGTGTCTGAGCAGCCGGTGCAGCGCAGGCGGCCAGCGCGCCGGCGAGCAGGAACATGGCAAGCGCTCGTCGTAGCATCGGGATAAACTCCTGAGATCTAGAGCAACCCTGCGGATTGCTCTGCGGCCATTGATCAGCCTACGGTACCTGAGGGCGCAGTGTCAAATGAGCGTTTGGTGAGAGCCCCACACGCCATGCGTTTGCATTCGGGTGAGGGAATGGGGCAACCCGGTTTCCCCACACCCCTCGCCGAGGGCGTAGGTTCACGGTAGATGTCCTGGGTTCTTCCTGGGAGGGCTGCGCCCTCCCAAACCCTCCCAGGGGGCGGGGCCTGGGTGCGCGGGCCTCCGGCCCGC